>NZ_AZSN01000212.1:0-4858 GCF_000576225.1 Methylibium sp. T29-B
CCGGCGTCGCGGAACGGCCCGAGGCGCTCGAACGCGAAGCGCCGCAGCGAGCCGGGGGCAATGCCGCAGGCGATCTGCGCCGCCTCGATCGCGATCGTGCCGGAGCCGCACACCGGGTCGAGCAGCGGGCCGTCGGCCTCGCGGCCCTGCCAGCCGGCGGCGGCCAGCATCGCGGCAGCCAGCGTCTCCTTCAGTGGCGCCTCGCCCTGGTCCTCGCGCCAGCCGCGCTTGAACAGCGCCTCGCCCGAGGTGTCGACATACAGCGTGGCGTGCTCGGGCGCCAGGTGCAGCAGCAGCGGCAGGTCGGGGCGGCGGGTGTCGACGCTCGGGCGCGCGCCGAGCGCGTCGCGCATCGCGTCGCAGACACCGTCCTTGATGCGCAGCGCGGCGAAGTTCAGGCTCTTGAGCGGCGCGCGCTGCGCGGTCACGTCCACCTTCAGGGTCTGCGTCGGCGTGATCCAGTCGGGCCAGCGCGGGCTGCGGGCCAACGCGTACAGGTCGTCCTCGCTGCGGTAGGGCGCATCGGCCACCTGCCACAGCACGCGCTGGGCGAGCCGGCTGCCGAGGTTGAGTGCCATCGCCTCGCGCGGGCCGCCGCGCACCATCACGCCGCCGCGCTGCGTCTGCGCCGCCGCGCCCGGCAGCAACCGGGCAACCTCGTCGGCGAGCAGCGCCTCGACGCCGGCCGCGCAGGGGAGGAACAAGGAGGACGGCGGGGCGTCGGGCGGAAGGGCGACGTTCATGCGTGCAGAGGGGTTCGAGGGTTGCGCTCGCGCCTCGGTCGACACCGGGCGGGGCGCTGGGTCTTGTTGCCGGTTCGGGCCCGAGACCTCGTCGTCACATCATCGTGCGCCGCAGGTTGGCCGGCGCGATCTTCAGCGCCTCGCGGTACTTCGCCACCGTGCGGCGTGCCACCTGGATGCCCTGCTCTTCCAGCATGCTGCTGAGCTGGCTGTCCGACAGCGGCTTCTTGGCGTCCTCGGCACTGACCAGCTGCTTGATCAGCGCACGCACCGCGGTGCTCGACGCATTGCCACCGGCCTCGGTGTTGAGCGAGGAGCCGAAGAAGTACTTCAGCTCGAAGGTGCCGTAGGGCGTGGACATGTACTTGGCGGTGGTCACGCGCGAGATGGTCGACTCGTGCAGACCCAGCTCGTCGGCGATCTCGCGCAGCACCAGCGGCTTCATCGCGATCGCGCCATGGCTGAAGAAGGCCTTCTGGCGCTCGACGATGGCCTGCGACACGCGCTGGATGGTGTCGAAGCGCTGCAGGATGTTCTTCATGAACCAGCGCGCCTCCTGCAGCCGCGAGCTCAGGCCCGCGCCCGATTCGGTGCGCGCGCCCCGCTGCTGCTTGATGGCCTGGGCGTAGAGGTCGTTGATGCGCAGCTTGGGCATCACGTCGGGGTTGAGCACCACGCGCCAGCCGCGGCCGGCCTTCTGCACGATGACATCGGGCACGATGATGTTGGCCTCGGCCTTGGTGAAGGGCCGGCCGGGCTTGGGCTCGCAGCGCACGATCAGCGCCTGCGCGGCCTTCAGCAGCTCCTCGTCGGCGCCGGTGGCGGCCATCAGCTTCTTGCCGTCGCGCCGCGCCAGCAACTCGAGGTGGTACTTGCAGATCAGGATCGCGATCATCTGCGCCTCACAGCGCGGTCCGGCCCGCAGCTGCAGCGTCAGGCACTCTGACAGGTCGCGCGCACCGACGCCCAGCGGCTCCAGGTTGTGCAGCCACTTCAGCGCGCAGCGCAGGCGGTCGAGCAGCTCCTCGACCGCGATGTCGTCCTCGTCGCCGGCCAGGCGCTGGGCGATCTCTTCCAGGGGGTCGGCCAGGTAGCCGTCCTCGTCGAGCGATTCGATCAGCACCATCACCGCGCCGCGGTCCTCGTCGCTCAGGCGCATGCCGCGCAACTGGTCGCGCAGGTGGTCCTGCAGGCTCACCCCGGCGCTGCTGCGCTCCATGGGGTCGAACTCGTCGCTGTCGTTGTTGCCGGCCTTGCCGGGCGTCTCGCGGATGCCGTCGAAGTCCTCGCGCTCGGTGCCGTTCTCCCAGTCCTCGCGCTCGGTGGTGCCGAACTCGGCCGCATCCACCGCGACCGGCTCGGGGTCGGCGGCCACCTCGGACCCCGAGCCCTCCCAGGCGTCATCGGCCTGGCGCTCCGTGGCCGTGGCGCGCTCCACCGGCGCGTCGAACGGGGTCGGCGCATCTTCCTCCACTTCGAGGAAGGGGTTCTGCTCCAGCATCTGCTCGACTTCCTGGTGAAGCTCGAGCGTGGAAAGCTGCAGCAGCCGGATCGACTGCTGAAGCTGCGGCGTGAGCGCCAGATGCTGCGAAAAACGGACCTGCAGGGAAGGCTTCATCACATCCTGAAGTGCTCGCCGAGGTAGACCTTGCGGACGTCGGCGTTCTCGACGATCTGCTCGGGGGTGCCTTCGGCCAGCACGCGTCCTTCGCTGATGATGTAGGCGCGGTGGCAGATGCCCAGGGTCTCGCGCACGTTGTGGTCGGTGATCAGCACGCCGATCCCGCGGCTCTTGAGGAAGCCGATGATTCGCTGGATCTCGATCACCGCGATCGGATCGACGCCGGCGAACGGCTCGTCGAGCAGGATGAAGCGCGGCTGCGTGGCCAGCGCGCGGGCGATCTCGACGCGCCGCCGTTCGCCGCCCGACAGTGCCGGTGCCGGGCTGTCGCGCAGCTTGTCGATCGACAGGTCGTGCAGCAGGCCGTCGAGCAGCTCGTCGATGCGTGCCTTGGTGTAGGCCTTGCCGCGTTCGTCGAACTGGAGCTCCAGCACCGCGCGGATGTTCTCCTCGACGGTGAGCTTGCGGAAGATCGAGGCCTCCTGCGGCAGGTAGGACAGCCCGAGGCGCGAGCGCTGGTGGATCGGCAGGCGCTCGATCGGCGCGCCGTCGATGCGGATCTCGCCGGCGTCGGCGCGCACCAGGCCCACGATCATGTAGAAGCTGGTGGTCTTGCCGGCGCCGTTCGGGCCCAGCAGGCCCACCACCTCGCCGGCCGCAACGGCCAGGTGCACGTCCTTGACGACCTTGCGGGCGCCGTAGCTCTTCTGCAGTCCGCGAGCCTCCAGGCGGCTCGCCATCGCCGTGTTCATGGCCGCGTCCCCGCCCCGGAGTTTGGCGCCGAAGCCGGGTTCTCGCGCGGCGTCAGCACGCCGCGCACCCGGCCTGGCGCGGCCGCGGAGGCCGGGCCGCCGAGCACCTGGAAGACCTCGGTCACGTTGTCGTAGGAGATGGTGTTGCCGGCCACCTCGTCGGCCAGCGTGCTGCCGCGGAAGCGCCGCAGCACGGCCTGGTTCACGAGCCGCACGGTGTCGCCGCGGCCGTCGTACTCGAGGCGCTCGGCCTCGCCCTCGATGTACTCGTCGTTGCTGCCGCGCTTCTGGCGGAAGTAGGCACGCTTGTTCGGCCAGCCGGTCGCCACCGCGGACTGGTAGCCTCGGGACTCTGGCGCACCTCCACGCGGTCGGCGCGGATGACGATGCTGCCCTTGGTGATCTCGACGTTGCCCGACAGGATGTTCAATTGCTTGACCTCGTCGACCCGGGCCGAGTCGGCAGTGAAGGCCAGCGGCTGGCTGCGGTCAGCCTTTTCGGCGGCGAAGGCCGGCAGCAGGGCCAGCCCCAGCACCGCCAGGACGGCCCGGCAAACAGGCTGCGCCAGCAAGGTGCACCGCGATGCAGGATAGGGGGTCGGAGCGGACATGGAGGGAATCGGCATGAATCTTGCTGCCGATTCTAGGGTGAGTTCGATCGCTTGCCACGGCCGGCCGCCGCTCCGACGGCCGCTGTCGCGTCGACGCCAAACGAGGGTCAGCCGCCCTTGCGGATCTGCGCGATCAGGTGGTCGGTGATCGCCAGCGCGCGGTCGTTGCTGCCGGCCAGCGAACCCGAGGTGTAGTAGGACCCGTTGATGCCGATCGCCGGCGTGCCGTCGATCTTGTAGCCGGCCGACAGCGCGGCGGCCTGGCGGGCCTTGGTCTGCACCGAGAACGAGTTCATCACGTCGAGGAACTTGGCCTTGTCGACGCCATTCTTCGCCACGAAGTCGCCGATCGCCTCGGGCGTGTTCAGCGGATTGCGTTCGACGTGCATCGCGGTGAAGACCTTGCGGTGCAGGGTGTCGACCAGCCCCAGGGCCTCGATCGCGAAGTACAGCTTCTGGTGCAGCACGAACGGCACCTCGCGGAAGGCGACCGGCAGGCGCCGGAAGGTGATGTCCGGCGGCAGCTTCTTGACCCAGGATTCGAGCATCGGCTCGAAGGCGTGGCAGTGCGGGCAGCCGTACCAGAAGAACTCCACGACCTCGAGCTTCTTCGGGTCCTGCGTCGGCTGGCGCTGCGACAGCTTCACGTAGTCCTTGCCCTCGACCGGACCGCCCTGGGCGTGGCCGAAGGCCGGCAGCAGTCCGACGCAGGTGGTGGCCAGCGACAGGGTCGTGAAGTCACGACGGTTCATGAGCATCCTTTCAGCGTTCAGACAGACGCAGCGGTGGAGTCATCCCCACGCCGCGAAGTTCATTTCTGCACCCGCACCAGCGCCGACACCATGCCGGCGCCGTCCAGCGTTTCCTTCACCTTCTCGGCCTCGGCGCGCTGCACGAACGGGCCGACGCGCACACGGTACATCGTCCGGCCCGATTGCTCGCGCTCGGTGATCTTGGACTCGAAGCCCTGGATCGCCAGCTTGGCGCGCTGGGCCTCGGCTTCCTCGGTGCGCGCGTAGGCGCCGACCTGCACGAAATAGACAAACGCCTCGGACGCGCCGGTGGTGGACAGGTCCGGGCCGGGCCGGGCCGGGCCGCCGCCGAGGATCGCGGCCGGGTCACGGCCGTCGGG
>NZ_AZSN01000213.1:0-4805 GCF_000576225.1 Methylibium sp. T29-B
GGCTCCGGCCGGCGTGCGGCCTCGGCGCGCGACTCGGGCGGGTTCGCCTTCGCAGGGGCCGGTGGCGCGGCGAAGGCGTTGTGACCGTTCTGTCCGTGGCCCGACACGAAGCGCTGCCGCTCCCCGAGCAGGCCGGCGAACGAAGAAGAGGCCGGGGAGTTGCCGCGGTCGGCCGCCGGTTCGGCCGCGAAGGCGGTCGGGGCGTTGGCGGCAGCGCGCTGCTGGACGGACAGGTTCATGCTCATGGTGGGCAGGTACCGGCTCAGACGGCGCCCAGCGCCGCGCCGGGTGCCGTGCCTGCCAGTCGCAGCCATGCGGCACGCGAGGCCAGTTCGTCGGTTGCCTTCTGATCGCTGCGGTCCTGGGTGCGAACGGCCTCGGCGATGCGCCGCTCGATCAGCTTGCGCACCGAAGCCACACGCAGTTCGGCGCTCAGCAGCGCGGCTTTGGCCGTCTCGCCGCGCTCGATGGCCTGCGCAAGCAGGCGCTGCTGCTGCGACACCGCCTCGTCCAGCCGGACCATGAAGCCCTGGTAGCACTGCAGCAGCTCGATCGCGCCGGCGCGCTGGAACTGCGTGCCGAAGCGTTGCGCGTACTCCTGGCGGTACTCGGCCAGCTGGGTGGCCTGGGCCTGGGCCGCCGCCACGGCGTTCAGCGCATTGCGGTGGACGCCCAGCGCGGCATCGCGCGCGACCGTGGTCTGTTCGAGCAGGGTGTTCAGGGGCTGGAGGGCGCTCATGGAGTCTTTCCGGGGGAGAACGGTCGGTCTGTCGATCGGGGATCAGAGGCCGGTCAGCTGGCGCAGCTGGCGCACGCTGTCGGTCAGGCGGGAGGCGTCGTGCATGTCCTGCTGCAGCAGGGCGCGCATCGCGTCGTGCTGCTTGACCGCGAGGTCGAGTTCGGCATCGTGGCCGGGCGCATACGCGCCCAGCGCGATGAGGTCACGAGCCTTCTGGTAGCGCGACCACAGCTGGCGCAGGCGGCGCGCCGCCTGCAGGTGTTCGGGTCGTGCCACGTTGTGCATCACGCGCGAGGCCGAGCGTTCGATGTCGATCGCCGGGTAATGGCCGCTCTCGGCCAGGTCGCGCGACAGCACGATGTGGCCGTCGAGGATGGCGCGCGCCGCATCGGCGATCGGGTCCTGCTGGTCGTCGCCTTCGCTGAGCACCGTGTAGAACGCGGTGATCGAGCCGCAGCCGTTGAGGCCGTTGCCGCTGCGCTCGACCAGTTGCGGCAGCTTCGCGAAGCAGCTCGGCGGGTAGCCCTTGGTGGCTGGCGGCTCGCCGATCGCCAGCGCGATCTCGCGCTGCGCCATCGCATAGCGGGTCAGGCTGTCCATCAGCAGCAGCACGTGCTGGCCGCGGTCGCGGAAGTGCTCGGCGATCGCGGTGGCGTAGGCAGCCCCCTGCATGCGCGTCAGCGGCGGCGAGTCGGCCGGCGCCGCCACGACGATGGAGCGCTTCAGGCCCTCCTCGCCGAGGATGTCCTCGATGAATTCCTTGACCTCGCGGCCGCGCTCGCCGATCAGGCCGACGACGATGACGTCGGCCGCAGTGTACTTGGCCATCATGCCCAGCAGCACCGACTTGCCGACGCCGGAGCCGGCGAACAGCCCGATGCGCTGGCCGCGGCCGACGGTGAGCATGGCGTTGATCGCGCGCACGCCGGTGTCCAGCGGCTCGCGCACCGGGTCGCGCTCCATCGCGTTGATGGGGCGCCGCACCAGCGGCTCGTTGCGCACGGCGCCGATCGGGCCGAGCCGGTCGAGCGGCATGCCCAGCGGGTCGATCACGCGGCCCAGCAGGCCGTCGCCGATCGGCAGGTGTCGGGTGCGGTCCTCGCTGCGACGCCACGGGTGATGCGCCTCGCCGAGCACCGGCGCCACGCTCGGGGTCGAGCGCGGGACCACCCGCGCGCCGCTGGCCAGGCCATGCAGTTCGCCGGTGGGCATCAGGTAGGCACGGTCGGCGGCAAAGCCGACCACCTCGGCCAGCACGGGCGGCTGGCCGTCCATGCGCACCTCGCAGACCGAGCCGACCGGCACGCGGATGCCAGCGGCCTCGAGCACCAGCCCGGCCACGCGCACCAGCGTGCCCTGCGCCTCCAGCGGCACCGGGCCGAGGGCATGCGCCTTCAGATCGTCCATGTAGCGCTGCCACGACGCCGGCAGCGCGGCGAGCGGCGCCGCAGGGCGCTCGGTCGCCGGCGTTGCGGCGGGCAGCCAGCCTTCGGTCGGGGCGTTCATGCGCCCGCCCCGTTCTCGTCGGTCACCGGAGCGGCCGCGTCGTCGGCCGATGGCGCCACCTCGTAGGCAGCGCGCTGTCCCATGCCGTCCATGGCACGGCGCCAGCGCGCCTCGATGCTGGCATCGATGATGCCGACCTCGCTGTCGACCACGCAGCCGCCGCGGGCCAGGGCCGCATCGGGCACCAGGCGCGCGCCGCGCGCGGCCAGCGCCTCGCCGGCGTGCAGGCTCAACAAGGCGAGGTCCTCGGGATGCACGTGCACCGCCACCTGCTTGGCCGAGGCCAGCGTGGCGACCAGCGCCTCCTGGGCCACCGCCGCCACCAGCTCGGGGCGCGTTGCCAGTTCGCTGCGCAGCACCTGGCGCGCCAGCGCGACGGCCACCTCCGCGAGCTGCGCGGCCAGGCCCTGTTCGAGTTGCTGGAGCTGGCCGCGGAAGGCCTGCGCCACGGCGGTGACCTGGCCAGTCACCTGCTGGGCGTAGCTCTGCTTGAAACCTTCGAGTGCGGTCAGACCGTCGCGGTAGCCGTCCTGGTAGCCGCTCTGGCGCGCGGCCTGCAACTGCGCGGCCACCAGTTCGGGCGTCAGCGGCGCGGCGGGTGCCGGGGCCGCCGGGTTCTGCGGTGCGCCGCCGAAGCTGCTGGGCCGCCAGGCGGCGAAGCTGCGCACTTCCTCGCGCGGGATGAAGCGGGCATAGGCGTTCGGCGAGCCGTCGGCCGCCGGGCCGTCGGTCGCGCGACTGCGGCTGCCGGGATCGCGCGGCGCCGGGCTGGCGCCGAGCTTGCGTTCAAAGGAACTGGTCATCGCCACCGCCACCCAGCACGATCTGGCCCTCGTCGGCCAGGCGACGCACGATCTTCAGCATTTCCTTCTGCTCGGCCTCGACCTCGGAGACGCGCACCGGACCGCGCGATTCGAGATCCTCGCGCAGCGTCTCGGCCGCGCGCGTGGACATGTTCGCAAGGATGCGGTCGCGCAGCTCGGGCGGCGCGCCCTTGAGCGCCACCACCAGCGATTCGGTCTGCACTTCCTTCAGCAGCGCCTGGATGCCGCGGTCGTCGATCTTCTGCAGATCGTCGAACGTGAACATGTTGTCCATGATCTTCTGCGCGAGGTCGCTGTCGGCCTCGCGGATGTAGTCCAGCACCGAGGTCTCGATGGCCGAACCCATCATGTTGATGATCTCGGCCGCCGGCTTCACACCGCCCATCATCGACTTCTTCATGCGCTCGCCGCCGGCGAGCACCTTGCCCATCACCTCGTTCAGGTCCTTCAGCGCGCTGGGCTGGATGCCGTCGAGCGTGGCCACACGCACCATCACCTCGTTGCGCTGGCGCTCGGTGAATTCCTTCAGCACTTCGGCCGCCTGGTCGAACTCCAGGTGCACGAGGATCGCCGCGACGATCTGCGGGTGCTCGTTGCGCAGCAGCTCGGCCACCGAGTTCGGGTCCATCCACTTCAGGCTCTCGATGCCGGAGACATCACCGCCCTGCAGGATGCGGTCGATCAGCAGATTGGCCTTGTCGTCGCCGAGCGCCTTGCGCAGCACGGCCTTCACGTACTCGTCGGTGTCGCTCACCAGCATGCTGGTGTCGGCGGCGTCGCCGGTGAAGCGTTCGAGCACCTGCTCGAAGCGCTCGCGCGGCACGCTCTTCATCTTGGCGATGGTCTCGCCGAGGCGCTGCACTTCCTTCGGGGCGAGGTGCTTGAAGACCTCGGCGGCTTCTTCCTCGCCGATCGACATCAGCAGGATGGCCGCATCTTCCAGTCCCTGGGCATCCATGGCTATTTCCTTCCCCAGGTCGCGTCAGGCGCGGCGGCCTTCCGCAGGGGCTCACGCCAGCTCATGCGGCCTCCTTGGCGGACCAGCCGCGCACGATGTTGGCCATGGCCGCCGGGTTTTCCTTGGCGAGCGCACGGGCCTGGTTCAGCCGCATGTCCACCACCGGCGCCTCGAGCGCGGGCAGGGCCGCCGCCTGGGCCGTCGGCGGCGACGGCAGTGCCTGCACGTCGTCGACCACCGCGTCGAGCTGGCGCTGCGGCTGGGCCGGCTGGGCCGCCTTCAGCGCCGGCCGCACCGCGCCGAACACGATGATCATCGCCAGCAGCGTCAGCGCGCCCGGCACGGCCAGCGTGCGCAGCAGGTCCTGGGTCTCGGGCTGCTTCCACAGCGGCAGCGCTTCCTCGACCGGCGGCTTCTCGACCTTGAAGGGAGCGTTGATCAGCTTCACCGAGTCGCCGCGGTCGGCGTTGAAGCCGATGGTCTCCTTGACCAGCGCGGTGAGCTTCTCCATCTCCTCGGCCGAGATCGGCGTGGTGCTGGTCTTGCCCTTGGCGTCGGTGACCGAACGGTGGTTCAGCACCACCGCCGCGTTCAGGCGCTTGATGGTGCCGGTAGCGTTGCGCGTGACGCGCACGGTCTTGTCGACCTCGTAGTTGGTGGTGGCCTCGCGCCGGCTGTTGCCGCCGCTGCTGCCGCCCTGCGCGGTCTGCAACGGCTGCGCGCTGCCGTTGACCGGCGCGGTGGCCGGCACCGGCGGCTGGTTGCTGGCGGCGCCGGG
>NZ_AZSN01000214.1:0-4791 GCF_000576225.1 Methylibium sp. T29-B
CAGCCCGGCCGCAGCCGCTGGGCCGCGCCGGCCAGCGCGGTGAACAGTGGCCGCAGCAGCGGCGCATCGGGGTGCGACGGCTGGCCCTCGCGGCCGGCGTAGGACGCGGTGAAGTGGCGCTGCGCCTGCTCCAGCGTCGGCGCGCTGCGCAGCGCGAACAGCTCGCCCACCAGACCGCCGCGTGAATGCGAAACCACGTCGACCGTGAAGACGCGGTCGTCCGGCAGCGCGGCCAGCAGCGCGCCGACCAGGCCGTGCGCGTTGTCGACCGGGCTGCGGGTGAGGCTGCGGTGCTCCCAGGCCAGCAGCGTGCTGCGCGCAGCGAGCGCGGTGAAGTCGCCTGGCCGTTCTGCGTCTCGCGCCCCGGAGTTGCCGGGGCCGGCCCACAGCGCACCGAAGCTGCCCTCGGTGGACGACGCGGTGCCGTGCAGGAACAGCAGCACGCTGTCCTTCGCGTCGCTCAGCGGCAGGCTGCCGGCGGGTTGCCAGCTGCCGTCGACCCAGCGCAGCAGCACGCCACCCGCATCGCCCAGCGCGTCGTGCAGGCTGGCGTTCTCGAACGCCGCGCACAGCTTCGCGGCGAGCGGGAAGTCGGCCGCGGCGTTGCCTGGGAACCAGCGCGCGACGCTGCGGCCGAGGATCGCACCGAAGTCGTAGAGCTTGTCGAGGCTGGTCGGGTCGGTCAGCTCGCTCACCGTGTAGCGCTCGACCGGGGCGCCGGGCGCGCCGCCGCGCGAGCGGGAGCGCGGGCTGCTCGCCAGGTCGAACGGCAGCTCGATGGTCGGTGCGCCGTTCGCGACACCGCGCTGTGCGGCCGGCTGCCGGCCGTGGCGGGCAGCGAACTCGACCGGGTCGGTGTAGAACACCGAGCCGTCGGCGAAGCGCACCTCCAGCACGGCGCCCGCCTTGCCCAGCTGCACGGCGTCGAGCCCGCGCGACGCCGCGCCGGCGCTGCCGCGCTGCTGGCGTTGCACGCTGGCGCCGTCGGCCAGATGGGCGTCGCACCACAGATCGAAGCTGCGTTTGCCGTGGGTGGGAATCGGGGCGGCGCGACCGCTCCTGGCGGTGGACTTGCGGGCCATGGTGTCTCCAGGGAGCGCGTGAACCGCGCTTCATGCGCCGATGTAGCTTCGGCCGCGCAGCCCGTCAATCCTGCGAAGCCTCGGACCGGGGGCGGGCCTCGTGCGGCCCCCGTCACCTTCGCTCCCTAGAATCGCGCTTCGCTCAACAACGGATCTGCCAAGGCAGCACGAACATGTTCGATCAAGAGGATGAAGGCACGCGCATCGGCGTCTGGACGGCCCTGGCCGTGGTGTTCCTGGTGGTGGCCGGCCTGATCGGCGGCCTCGCGATCCGGGCGATGAACGCCGCTGCGGGCGGTGATGGAGCGCAGGCCGTGGCGGGCACCGAGACGCTGGCCTTCGTCGACGGTCCGCTCGAGGGCGAGGTGGTCGGTACGGTCTACTTCGCGGTCGGCCAGGCCGTGCTGCCGGACGGCGCGCTGGTGGCGCTGGACAAGGCGATCCAGGCCGTGAAGGACGCGCCTCAGCAGCGCGTCGTGCTGTCGGGCTTTCATGACGCCAGCGGTGCTGCGGCTCTGAACGCCGAACTCGCCAAGGCGCGCGCGAAGGCCGTGCGTGCGGCGCTGGTGGCCGAGGGCGTGGACGCGGCGCGCATCGCGCTGCGCAAGCCCGACGTGACGCTGGGCGACGGCGCCGCGCCGGAAGCGCGTCGCGTGGAGATCCGGCTGGTGGAGTGATTCTCGCGAGACCCTCTCCCACGTGCGGGGGAGAGGGCGGGACACCGAGGGCTATTCGCCCAGCAGCGGCCGCAGGTAGCGCCCGGTGTGGCTCGCCGGATTGGCGGCCACGTCCTCGGGCGTGCCCACCGCCACCACCTGGCCGCCGCCGGCGCCGCCTTCGGGACCCATGTCGATCAGCCAGTCGGCGGTCTTGATGACGTCGAGGTTGTGCTCGATCACGACGATGGTGTTGCCGGCGTCGCGCAGCTGGTGCAGCACCTTCAGCAGCAGGTCGATGTCGGCGAAGTGCAGGCCGGTGGTCGGCTCGTCGAGGATGTAGAGCGTGCGGCCGGTGTCGCGCTTGCTCAGCTCGAGCGCGAGCTTGACCCGCTGCGCCTCGCCGCCCGACAGCGTCGTGGCGCTCTGCCCCAGTGTGATGTAGCCCAAGCCCACGTCGAGCAGCGTCTGCAGCTTGCGCGCGATGCTCGGCACGGCGCTGAAGTAGGCGTGGGCGTCCTCCACCGTGAGGTTCAGCACCTCGGTGATGTTCCTGCCCTTGTAGAGCACCTCGAGCGTCTCGCGGTTGTAGCGCTTGCCATGGCAGACGTCGCAGGGCACGTAGACGTCGGGCAGGAAGTGCATCTCGACCTTCAGCACGCCGTCGCCCTGGCAGGCCTCGCAGCGCCCGCCGGCCACGTTGAACGAGAAGCGGCCCGGTCCGTAGCCGCGCTCGCGCGCCGCCGGCACCTCGGCGAACAGCTCGCGGATCGGCGTGAACAGGCCGGTGTAGGTCGCCGGGTTGGAGCGCGGCGTGCGGCCGATCGGGCTCTGGTCGACGTTGATCACCTTGTCGAAGTGCTCGATGCCGTCGATCTCGTCATGCGGCGCCGGGTCGAGATGGCTCTGGTAGAGCTTGCGCGCCACCGCCGCGTACAGCGTGTCGTTGACCAGCGTGCTCTTGCCGGAACCCGACACGCCGGTCACGCAGGTCAGCAGGCCGACCGGGATCTCGACGCTCACGCCCTTGAGGTTGTTGCCGCGCGCGCCGGCGATGCGCAGCGCGGTGATCGCACCGCGTTCGGCCCAGGCCCGCTGGCCGGGCGTGGGTTCATTCTTGCCGGCCTTGCGCGGCGGCAGGCCGGCCGCGGCGACAGCGTCGATGTGCGGCGTGGCGTCGCTGCGCCACGGCGTGCGCTGCCGCGGCACCGCGATGCGCAGCGCGCGGCGAGGTACTGGCCGGTCAGCGATTCGGGCGCCGCGCATACGTCCGCGAAGCACCCTGCGCGATCACGCGGCCGCCGTGCACGCCGGCGCCCGGGCCCATGTCGATCACGTGGTCGGCGGCGCGGATCATGTCCTCGTCGTGTTCCACCACCAGCACGCTGTTGCCGATGTCGCGCAGGTGCTTCAGCGTCGCGATCAGCCGGTCGTTGTCGCGCTGGTGCAGGCCGATGCTGGGCTCGTCGAGCACGTACATCACGCCGGTCAGGCCGGAGCCGATCTGGCTGGCCAGGCGGATGCGCTGCGCCTCGCCGCCCGACAGCGTGTCGGCGCTGCGGTCCAGGCTCAGGTAGTTGAGCCCCACGTCGTTCAGGAACTTGAGCCGCGACGAGATCTCGCGCACCACCTTGTCGGCGATCTCCGCCTTCGCGCCCTGCAGCCGCAGCCCGTCGAACACCTGCTGCGCCTCGCGCAGCGTCGCGTGCGCGATCTCGTAGATCGGCCGCGCCGTGCCGCTCGCCACGTCGACCAGCTTCACGTGGCGCGCCTCGCGCCGCAGCCGCGTGCCGTGGCAGTCGGGGCAGGGCTTGGCGGCCTGGTAGCGCGCCAGGTCCTCGCGCACCGCGACCGAGTCGGTCTCGCGGTAGCGTCGCTCGAAGCTAGGGATGATCCCTTCGAAGGGATGCGAGCGCTTCACGCTGCGCTTCTTGCCGCTCGCGGCCTCGCTGGCGTAGACGAAGGCGATCTCGGTCTCGCCCGAGCCGTGCAGCAGCACCTGCCGGTGCTCGGGCGCGAGCTGCTCGAACGGCGTGTCGGTGTCGAAGCCGTAGTGCCGCGCCACGCTCTCCAGCATCGAGTGCGTGTAGGCATTGCGCCGGTCCCAGCCCTTGATCGCGCCGCTGGCGAGGCTGAGCGACGGGAAGGCGACCACGCGCTCCGGGTCGAACACCGTCACCTCGCCGAGCCCGTCGCAGCTCGGGCAGGCGCCCGCCGGCGAGTTGAACGAGAACAGCCGCGGCTCCAGCTCGGCCAGCGAGTAGCTGCAGATCGGGCAGGCGAACTTCGCGGAGAACAGGTGTTCCTGGCCGGAATCCATTTCCCACGCGATCGCGCGGCCGTCGGCGAAACGCAGCGCGGCCTCGAAGCTCTCGGCCAGGCGCTGTCCCATCTCGGGCCGCACCTTGAGCCGGTCGATCACCACGTCGATGTCGTGCTTCTCGTTCTTCTTCAGCTTGGGCAGGTCGGTGATCTCGTGCACCGCACCGTCGATGCGGAAACGCACGTAGCCACGCGCCTGCATGTCCTCGAACAGCTCGCCGTGCTCGCCCTTGCGCTCGCGCAGCACCGGCGCCAGGATCATCAGCGCGTGTCCTCGGGCAGCGCCAGCACCGCGTCGACCATTTGGCTCACGCTCTGGGCCTGCAGCGGCAGTTCGTGGTCGGGGCAGAACGGCGTGCCGGCGCGGGCGTACAGCAGGCGCAGGTAGTCGTGAATCTCGGTGACGGTGCCGACGGTCGAGCGCGGGTTGTGCGAAGTGGCCTTCTGCTCGATGCTGATCGCCGGCGACAGGCCCTCGATCACGTCGACGTCGGGCTTGTCCATCAACTGCAGGAACTGCCGCGCATAGGCGCTGAGGCTCTCGACGTAGCGGCGCTGGCCCTCGGCGTACAGCGTGTCGAAGGCCAGGCTCGACTTGCCCGAACCCGACAGCCCGGTGATCACCACCAGCTGCAGGCGCGGGATGTCGAGGTCGATGTTCTTCAGGTTGTGGGTGCGCGCGCCGCGCACGCGGATCGTCGCGGCGGGCTCGGCGGCCGGCAGGCGGCGCG
>NZ_AZSN01000215.1:0-4665 GCF_000576225.1 Methylibium sp. T29-B
GCCGCATGAGCGGGCCCGCCGAGGCACGCCGCGGCGTGGCGCACGCGCTGCAGGCCCTGCGCGCCGTGGTGCTGCGCGAGGTGTTGAAGTTCTCGCAGCAGACCGGCCGGCTGCTGTCGGCGCTGGTGCGTCCGCTGCTGTGGCTGGCGGTGTTCGCGGCCGGCTTCCGCCACGTGGCCGACGCCTCGCTGCAGCAGCCCTACGACGTGTACATCGTGCCCGGCCTGGTGGGCATGGTGCTGCTGTTCAACGGCATGCAGTCCTCGCTGTCGATGGTGTACGACCGCGAGATGGGCCTGATGCGCCTGCTGCTCACCGCGCCGCTGCCGCGGCCCTGGCTGCTGTTCTGCAAGCTGTGCGCCACCGCGCTGCTGTCGGCGCTGCAGGCGCTGGCCTTCGTGGCGCTGGCGCTGCTGATCGGCACCGCGCTGCCGGGCCACTGGGCGCACGGCCTGCATGCGCTGCTCGCGCTGCTGGCCGCCGCGTTGATGCTGGGCGCGCTGGGCCTGCTGCTGTCGGTGCACATCAAGCAGCTGGAGAACTTTGCCGGCACGATGAACTTCGTGATCTTCCCGATGTACTTCCTGTCCACCGCGCTCTACCCGCTGCAGCAGCTGCAGGCCTCGGGCGTGCAGTGGATCTACCAGGTGGCGCGGCTCAACCCGTTCACGCACGCGGTGGAATGGATGCGCCTGGCGCTCTACGGCCAGGACCCAGGCAATGCACCCTGGGTGGTGCTCGGCTGCCTGGCGCTGTTCTTCACGCTCGCCTGCTGGGGCTACGACCCGCAGCGCGGCTTCGGGCAGCTCGCCAAGCGCGGCGGGGGCTGAAGCTGTCTTCCTCCCACGGCGGGCAAACTGCCCTGCACGGGAGCGCGGCGGCTGACTAAGATCGCGGCGAACCGACCCACCGCTCCGGCCTCTCGCCGGCGACCGGGCCCCGCCAACGATTCGGAGACTCCCATGCGATCCACGCTCACCCGGACCCCGCGGGCCCACGGCGCATGACGGCCGCCACCAGCGGCAACAAGCGCCGCATCGGCGGCGCGCTGCGCGCCAGCGGGCTGCCCGAACCGATCTGGCTCGAATGGGTGGCGCTGATCGGCCTGCTGGGCTTCGGCACCTGGCTGCTCGGCGTGCGCGGCGTGTGGGGCCTGCTGCTGAACTCCGACCCCACCGGACTCACGCTGGTGATCATCGTGATCTTCGTCGCCGCGTCGTTCTGGGCCGGCCAGCGCGCCCGCGAACTGCAGCAGCAGCGCGCCGCGCTGCACCACGCCATCGCCAGCGGCCGGCGCGACGGCGACAGCTGGGCCGCCGCCTACTGGGCCGCGCTGGCGCAGCGCCCCACCGACGCCGACGCGCCGCTCGACATGCTGATGGAGCAGACCCACGGGCCGCACGCCACCGCGTGGTGGGTCAACGGCATCCAGCTCAAGCTCGGGCTGCTGGGCAAGGTGATCGGCTTCTCCATCCTGGCGATCCAGATCGGCCACACCGAGAGCTTCGACGCCACGCAGTCGCAGGCGCTGCTGAAGAGCCTGACCTCCGGCCTGGGCATCGCGCTGCTGACCACCATGGTGGGCCTGGTGGGCAACATCCTGCTCGGCCTGCAGCTCACCCGCCTGGACCGCTACGCCGACGCGCTGGTGGCCGACACCCAGCGCCACGGCCTGGCCCACGGCGCCGGGCGTGATGAGACCGCGACCGAGCCCACTGCATGAGCCGCAAGCGCCGTTCGCGCGAGGTCGAGGTCGACCCGTTCTACGACATGTTGTTCAACATGCTGATCGCCTTCGTCTTCTGTTTCATCATCGCGCTGCTGGCGATGAACCCGAAGGCGCTGAAGGCCGGCGACATACCGGCCAAGGCCGAGTTCATCATCACCGTGAGCTGGCCCGACAACAACCCGAACGACCTGGACACCTGGGTGCAGGACCCGGCCGGCGACCTGGTGTGGTTCCGCGCCCGCGAGGCCGGGCTGATGCACCTGGACCGCGACGACCGCGGCCTGGCCAACGACACCATCGTGGTCAACGGCAAGCAGATCGTGAACCCGCTGAACCAGGAAGTGGTCACGCTGCGCGGCATTGCGCCCGGCGAGTACACGGTGAACATCCAGTACTACGAAACCAAGAACGGCGAGCCGGTGGAGGCCACCGTGTCGCTGGTGAAGGTGAACCCGCGCGCCGAGGTCGTGTACTACGGCACCGCCACGCTCGCGCGCAAGGGCGACGAAGCCACCGCGCTGCGCTTCACCGTGCTGCCCGACGGAACCGTGAACAACATCAACACCCTGCCCAAGACCCTGGTGCAGCAAATCTGAGCCGGCCCCGCCATGACACTCTCCATTGCCATCACCTACGCCGCGCTGCTGGCCCTGACCGCGCTGGCACTGCTGTACTCCCGCTGGCCCGCCTGGCTGAAAGGCCTGCTGGTCGCCGGCGTGACGGTGCTCTACTTCCACGGCGCCGCGGTGCTGCAGGCCGTGTGGGGCCTGCCGGCCGACGAGGCGCTGCCACCGCGCTTCATCCTGCTGGCGGCCGTGATCGACGAACCCAGCGCCTCGCACCCCGGCGCGCTGTACGTGTGGGTGAACCGCATCGAGGACGGCAAGCCCGCGCTCGAGCCGCGCGCCTACAAGCTGCCCTACGCCAAGGACCTGCACGCGCTGCTCAACGAAGGCATGAAGAAGGCCCGCCAGGGCGTGAGCCAGCTCGGCACCGCCGAACCCAAGGCCGGCCGCAAGGGCCTGGCCTGGCTGCGCCCCGGGCGCGACGAGCAGAACGTGAAGATCCGCGACCTGCCCAAGCCGCAGCTGCCGGAGAAATGAGCATGATGCACCGTGCCCTCTCCGTCGGCCTGCTGTGCGCGGCCACGCTACTGGCCGGCTGCGGCGGGCCGCCCGCCGCCGTGAAGCTGTTCCCGCTGGAGCCCGGCCGCTCCTGGGTCTACCGCACCACCACCGAGCTGGAAGACAACACGCGCGACGAAGAGATCATCACGTTGCGCACGCTGGGCAAGGACACGCTGACCGTGGAGCAGGCCGCCGAGCCCGGCCCGGCCTGGCACCGCCACAGCGACGGCGGCGCCGACTACTGGCTGCGTGCCGACGACACCGGCATCTACCGCGTGGCCAGCAAGAGCGAGCTCGACGCCGAGCCGCAGCCCGACGCCACCCGCCGCTACGTGCTGAAGGCGCCCTACACCGTGGGCACGCAGTGGCAGACCGACACCGCGCCCTACCTGCTGCTGGAGAACACCAACTTCCCGCGCGAGACCCGCCACCGCCACCCGGCGGTGCCCATGCTGTTCAGCATCACCGCGGTGGACACCGCGGCGGAAGCCGACGGCCGCCGCTACACCGGCTGCACCCAGGTGCAGGGCAACGGCCAGATCCGCATCTTTTCCAGCTCGGTGGGCGGCTGGCGCGACGTGCCCATCGTGGCCCGCGAGTGGTACTGCCCCGGCGTGGGCCTGGTGCGGCTGGAGCGCGAGGAGCTGGTGGGGTCGAGCGGGTTGGTGTTCGGGGGAAAGCTCGTGATGGAGTTGGTGGACGAGGGCTGAGGGGCGAAGAGAACCATGGATGAGCGTTCAGCGACCCCTTGCCGTGCGCGCGGACTGAATCGCCCCGGGCCTTTTAGACACCTCTGTGGCGCATGAGGCCGAGCGAGGGATCACGCGAACTACTTTTCCAGGAACCCGAGCTTCGCCGACCCGTTGACTTCTAGCTTCTTCCCGACAACCGTCTTGCTTGCGGTTTCTTCTATCCACACTGCCGAATACTCATCGCTGAATTCACCTCGAACGACGTAGGTTGCATTGGGCTCCGGGACAAACTCTACCGTGCCCTTGACCTGGTACACAGTGCTGGTCAGGGCCTGGATAGGGGCGGCGAAGATCGTCCTTCCTCTTACGCCCACCTTGACAAGCTTGCCTGCAACGATCGACCTGCCGAACTGGACAGTGGTTAGAGCAAAGCCTTTGCCTTGGCTGGCTTGATGCGTCCGCCTCATTCCGTTGTCAATGTCTTGCCCATCCAGTTGCTCGGCGACAAACAGGTCGGCCTTGGAACGACTGTGCACCAATCCTGAGTCGTCAAGCCGAGCTTGCGGCCCGGAGTAACTTGCAGGGATCGATGGGGCGACTGATGCACAGCCAGACAAGAGAAGAATGGACAGGGCAATTGCGAGACGACCGAACACGACAGACCTCCGTAGTTGTTAGAAATCGGACTTGATGCTTAACGTTTGAGTAACGACACGCTCGATCGCAGCGCCGACCGCTGCCAGCAAGAAGTACACGTACTTCTCTTGCGCCGCTCGGTGCTGACGGCACACCTCGGCGCGAAGCGGCTGGCAAGACGTCCCCTCGATGGAAGGGTTAGGCATCACTGAGCAGCTTGGACAGCATGTTCTTGCGAGCGACATCAGGCTTGTATGGAACGTACTCCTCGCGTTCCTGCAGCAGCCTTCGCCATCGCTGAAGGAAGGCTTGATCGACACGAAGGGACGGCTTCGACTGGATCCACGCTTCTTCGCACTTCGCTAGTGTGGTGCGCCACTCTGTTCTGTACTTATGCCGCGACGGTCGCCAAGGCGGCCTTGGCCCGGGTGACCTTGGCCAGGATGTCGGTGGCGCTGGCTGTCCAGATGAATGTGCGCGC
>NZ_AZSN01000216.1:0-4636 GCF_000576225.1 Methylibium sp. T29-B
GGCGGGCGTGGCGGGGCCAGCGTGGTCGGCGGGATCGTCGAAACTGCTCATGGACTGCTCGGTGTGGAAGCGGCGCCGAAGGCGGGCCGGATGTCCGCGGAAGGATACCAACTCACCTGGCCGTCGCGCTCCGCCACGCGAACGGCCTTGAGGCGCGCACCGCCACAGGGCCCGGCGATGCAGTAGCCGTCGGACGGCTCGTAGGTGGCGCCGTGGATCGAACAGACGATGTAGCGGCGGTCACCGTCCAGGAACTCGCCTTCCTGCCAATCCATCTCGACCGGCACATGGGCGCAGCGGTTCAGGTAGGCCACCAGCTGGCCGTCGACGCGCAGCACGAAGGCGCGCAGCGGCTGGCCGTGCTCGAGCACGTCGAACAGCACGGCCCGTCCGCCCTCGGCCAGGTCGGACGAGGCGCACAGCGGCACGCCGGTGCCGGGGTCGGCGGGCTCAGGCATGGGCGCGCAACCAGTGGTCGAGCTCGGCCGTCGAATGGGCCACGAAGCGCGGTGCGTAGGTCTCGAAGGCCGCCGGCTCGTGCGCTCCGAAGCTGACGGCGACGCTGGCCGTGCCGGCGTTGGCGGCCAGTTGCAGGTCGTGCGTGGTGTCGCCGATCATCAGCGTGCGGGCCGGCGCGACGCCCAGCTCGGCCATCAGCTCCTGCAGCATGCGCGGATGCGGCTTGGACGCGGTCTCGTCGGCGGTGCGGGTGGCGTCGAACAGACCCTGGAGCTGCACCGTGTGCAGCGCCTCGTCGAGCCCGCGGCGCGACTTGCCGGTGGCCACGCCCAGCCAGTGCTGGCGCGCCTTCAGCGCGTGCAGCATGTCCAGCGCGCCGGCGAACAGGCTGAGCTCGTGCTGCCGCGCGAAGTAGTGGTGCCGATAGCGTTGACCGAGCTCGGGGTAGCGCTCGCGCGGCAGGCCGGGCACGGCATGCTGCAGCGCCTCCTGCAGGCCCATGCCGATCACGTAGGCGGCCTGGGTGTCGCCCGGCACCTCGGTGCCGAGGTCGGCGGCGGCCGCCTGGATGCACTTGACGATCAGCGCGGTGGAGTCGTACAGCGTGCCGTCCCAGTCGAACACGACGAGGTCGAACTGGCGGGGGCGGAATGCGCTCATGGAGGGGGCGGTGGGGCCGCGACGCGCGGCAGGGCTGTCAGGAGGAGCCGGCATTCTGCCGGCAGGGCGGCCTCGAGCTCGATCGTCTCGCCGCTCGCGGGGTGCTCGAAGCGCAGCCGCCGCGCGTGCAGGAACATGCGGTCGAACTTCACCCCCGGCACGGCCTCGCCGCGGGCGAAGGCCTTGTTCAGCGCGAAGTCGCCGTATTTGTCGTCACCGACGATGGCGTGGCCGGCGTGCGCGAGGTGCACGCGGATCTGGTGAGTGCGGCCGGTCTTGATGGTCACGTCGAGCAGGGTGTAGCCGGCGTAGGCGGCGGCCACCTGCACCAGCGTGATCGAACGTTGGCCGTCCTCGTCGTCCGCGCCGGTGACGCGCACCCGGCGCTCGCCGGCACCGTCGAGGTACTTGTGCAGCGGCGCGTCGATCACCTTGTGCCGGGCCGGCCAGGCCCCGGGTACCAGCGCCGCGTAGGTCTTGCCGGTCTCGCGCGCGCGGAACTGGTCCTGCAGACGCGTGAGTGCGCTGCGCTTCTTGGCGAGCAGCAGCAGGCCGGAGGTCTCGCGGTCGAGGCGGTGCACCAACTCCAGGAACTTCGCCTGCGGCCGGGCCCGGCGCAGCTGCTCGATGACGCCGAAGCTCACGCCGCTGCCGCCGTGCACGGCCACGCCGGCCGGCTTGTCGATCACCAGCAGGTGCTCGTCCTCGTGAACGACCGGGAACTCGCGGGGCGGCGCAGCCTCGCGCTCGGCCGGGGTGGCCATCCGCACCGGAGGCAGGCGCAGTTCATCGCCGGCCGCGAGCCGCGTGTCGGCGGCGGCGCGGCCCCGGTTCACCCGCACCTCGCCGCTGCGGATGATGCGGTAGACGTGCGTCTTCGGCACGCCCTTGAGCGTCTTGACGAGGTAGTTGTCGAGCCGCTGGCCGGCGCCGTCTTCGCCGACCGTCAGGTGTCTCACCGCGGGGGCCGGCGGTGGTCGCGCGGCCGGGCTGGCGACCGGGCGCGGGGCAGCCACCGGGGCTCGCGAGGCCTTGCGCGCCGGGGCCGCTTTGCCTCCTATAATGCGTTGCACCACGTGTGCGCCGTAAGTGATTGATTTGCTTGAGTTTAGCGGTCACTTCGCCGTGGCGTGGGCCCTGCAGCCGGATCGGCGGCAGGTATTCGGTGATGCAACGCCGCGTCGAGCGGCCGGGCCGGCTCCCAAGGTGAGCGGCAGGCGGCGCGAGGCGGCGGCAGAGCCAGCGTAGTACGAACCAACCAACAAGGTTTTCCGGTGGCAGACCGGAGGTGCCCCAGGCACCGGCGAGCTGCCCCCCGCGCCCCGTGATGTCCCGGATGTCTTCGGCCCGCCCCCTCCCCTTCGCGCTCCGATCGCCCGCAGCCCCGTCGCTGCGCGTCGGCCCGCGCGTGTGCGGAAGGAGCGCGCCACGCCACGGCCCGGCCCGTGGCAAGCCCATCCAGACCCACGCGGACGCACGCGCCAACGCTTGAGCGCCGCAGCGCCCTGACGGGCGTGGTGAGCGGTCGAGTCCAGGGCGATTCCTTCCGGTTCCTCCACGCTGTTTCGTGCATCGACAGGCCGTGCCCGGCGACGGGCCTGGTCGGATTCGTGTGCGGGCGGGCCCCTGGCCTCCCGCACGAAGGAGTGCACATGAAACGCATGCTGATCAATGCCACGCAATCGGAAGAACGGCGCCTGGCGATCGTCGACGGGCAGAAACTGCTCGACTTCGAGACCGAGATCGAGGGGCGCGAACAGCGCAAGGGCAACATCTACAAGGCCGTCGTCACCCGCGTCGAGCCGTCGCTGGAGGCCTGCTTCGTCGACTACGGCGAGGACCGCCACGGCTTCCTGCCGTTCAAGGAGATCTCCAAGCAGTTCTTCAAGGAAGGCGTGACCGTCCGCGACGCGAAGATCCAGGACGTGATCTCCAACGGCACCGAGCTGCTGGTGCAGGTCGAGAAGGAGGAGCGCGGCAACAAGGGCGCGGCGCTGACCACCTTCGTCAGCCTGGCCGGGCGCTACCTGGTGCTGATGCCCAACAACCCGCGCGGCGGCGGCGTGTCGCGCCGCATCGAGGGCGAGGACCGCGAGGAGCTCAAGGAGAACCTCGACCAGCTCGAGTACCCCAAGGGCATGAGCCTGATCGCGCGCACCGCCGGCATCGGGCGCAGCGCCCCCGAGCTGCAGTGGGACCTGAACTACATGCTCAAGCTGTGGAGCGCCATCGACGGCGCGGCCAAGGCGGGCAAGGGCGCCTTCCTGATCTACCAGGAGTCCTCGCTGGTGATCCGTGCGATCCGGGACTACTTCCACGCCGACATCGGCGAGATCCTGATCGACACCGACGACATCTACGAGCAGGCCCAGCAGTTCATGAACCACGTGATGCCGGAATCGGCCTCGCGGGTCAAGCGCTACAAGGATGACGCACCGCTGTTCAGCCGCTTCCAGATCGAGCACCAAATCGAGACCGCGTTCTCGCGCACGGTGAACCTGCCCTCGGGCGGCGCGATCGTGATCGACCACACCGAGGCGCTGGTCTCGGTCGACGTGAACTCGGCGCGCTCGACGCGCGGCTCCGACATCGAGGAGACCGCGACGCGCACCAACCTCGAGGCGGCCGACGAGATCGCGCGCCAGATGCGGCTGCGCGACCTGGGCGGCCTGATCGTCGTCGACTTCATCGACATGGAGGAGAGCAAGAACCGCCGCGAGGTCGAGACCCGCCTGCGCGACGCGCTGCGCACCGACCGCGCGCGCGTGCAGTTCAGCTCGATCAGCAAGTTCGGCCTGCTCGAACTGAGCCGTCAGCGCCTGCGCCCGGCGCTCAGCGAAGGCAGCCACATCACCTGCCCGCGCTGCAACGGCACCGGCCACATCCGCGACACCGAGTCTTCCGCGCTGCAGATCCTGCGCATCATCCAGGAAGAGTCGATGAAGGAGAACACCGCCGCCGTGCACGTGCAGGTACCGGTGGAGGTCACGTCCTTCCTGCTCAACGAGAAGCGCACCGAGATCACCAAGATCGAGCTGCGTCAGCGCACCACCGTGCTGCTGGTGCCCAACAAGCACCTCGAGACGCCGAACTACAAGCTCGAGCGCCTGCGTCACGACGACCCCCGTCTGGAGAACCTGCAGGCCAGCTACACGATGATCGAGGAGCCGGACGACGAGGTCGGCATCACCCGGCGCGAGAAGGCCAAGGCCAAGCAGGAACCGGTGATCAAGGGCGTACTGCCCGATCTGCCCGCCCCGGTGGCCGCGCCGAAACCGGAACCGGTGGCCAAGGCTCCGGTGGCCGCAGCGCCGCCGGTCGTGGCGGCACCGGTGCCTGCCAGCCGCGACGCGGGCGGCGGTGGATTCTTCGGCTGGCTGAAGAAACTCTTCGGCGGCGACGTGCCGCCGGCCACCGCACCCGCGGTCAGCGCGCCTGTCGCACAGCCGGCGAAGCCGGGCCGCGAAGGCGGACGCGATGGCCAGCGCGACGGGGGCCGCGGCGACCGCGGCCCCCG
>NZ_AZSN01000217.1:0-4601 GCF_000576225.1 Methylibium sp. T29-B
CCGCGTGGCCGGCCGGTCGGCGTGGCCATCAAGGCCGCCGCACCGGCACCACACGTGCACGGCCCCGGCTGCGGGCACGACCACGATCACGGCTCCGGCCATCACCACTGAGCGATGCCGCGCGTGCGCCGTCCGGCCGCGCCGACCGGCGCCGCCACACTGTTGGCCCTGATGTGGCTGGCTTCGCCGGCCCTGCCGGTGGGCGGCTTCAGCTATTCCGAGGGCCTGGAGCCGGCGGTCGAGGCCGGCCTGGTGAGCGACGAGGCCACGGCACAGGCCTGGCTGCTCGATCAGCTGCTGCTGGGCCTCGGGCGTGGCGAGCTGGCGGTGGTGGCCCAGGCCGTGGCGGCCTGGCGGCGCGGCGACGCGACGCGGGTGCGGGAACTCAACGACTGGCTGTTGTCCACCCGCGAGAGCGCCGAGCTGCGGCTGCAGACCGAGCAGATGGGCCGCTCGCTCGGTGCCTGGCTGCAGCAGCGGCCCGGCACCGACGCTGCAGCCCTGGCGCGCCTGCTCGCGCTGCCGCCCGCGCCCAGCTATCCGGTGGCGTTCGCGCTGGCCGCGGCCGGCACGCCCGCGAGCCTGCGCGAGGTGGCGCTGGCCTACGCCTTCGGCTGGGCCGAGAACATGGTGCAGGCGGCGATCAAGGCGGTGCCATTGGGCCAGAGCGCCGGCCAGCGCATGCTCGGTGCGCTGGTCGAGGCCATCCCCGCGACCGTGGACGCGGCGCTCGTGCTGCGTGACGGCGAACGCATGGCCTTCACGCCAATGCTCGCGGTGCTGTCGGCCCGCCACGAGACACAGTACTCGCGGCTGTTCCGCTCCTGAGCGAGCGGGGCCACGGCGTGGCCGGTGGCGCGCTTCGTGCATCATCACCGCCATGAGCGCATTGCATTCGATCCCCCACCGCAGCAAGAAGCTGCCCCCCCTGCGCGTGGGCGTCGGCGGCCCCGTCGGCTCCGGCAAGACCACGCTGGTGGAGATGCTCTGCAAGAGCATGCGCGAGCGCTGGGACCTGGTGGTCGTGACCAACGACATCTACACCAAGGAAGACCAGCGCCTGCTCACGGTGTCGGGCGCGCTGGAGCCCGAACGCATCATGGGTGTGGAGACCGGCGGCTGCCCGCACACGGCGATCCGCGAGGATGCGTCGATCAATCTCGAGGCGGTGGACCGCATGCTGGCGAAGTTCCCGAACGCCGACATCGTGTTCATCGAGTCCGGCGGCGACAACCTCGCGGCCACCTTCAGCCCCGAGCTCAGCGACCTGACGATCTACGTGATCGATGTCGCCGCCGGCGAGAAGATCCCGCGCAAGGGCGGCCCCGGCATCACCAAGAGCGACCTGTTCGTCATCAACAAGACCGATCTTGCGCCGCACGTCGGCGCCGACCTGGCCGTCATGGAGGCCGACACGCAGCGCATGCGGCCGGCCCATGCGAGTTCGCGGCCCTACGTGATGACCAACCTGAAGACCCGCGCCGGCCTGGCCGAGGTGGTGAGCTTCATCGAGCGTCGCGGACTGCTGCACGCGGCCTGAGCCCCCTGCCCCGCGGGGGTAGGCGGTCTTTCATCGGCGCCGGGTCGCGGTGGGTTTAGAGTCGGCACTCCCCCTTCTCTATCCACCACGAAAGGACAACGCCATGGGCCTGATGAGTTTCATCAAGGAAGCCGGAGAAAAGCTGTTCGGCAAGGGCGAGGCCAAGGCAGCGCAGGAGGCCGCAAAGCAGGCCCCCAGTCCCGAGAACCTGGAGCGGCTGAACAAGGCTGCCGGCGACGCCATCGTGAGCTACATCCAGGCGCAGGGCCTGAAGGTCGACGGCCTGGCTGTCGGCTTCGACGGTGCCAGCGCGACGGTCACGGTCTCGGGCGAGGCCCCCGACCAGGCCACCAAGGAGAAAGTGCTGCTGTGCTGCGGCAACGTCGAGAACGTGGTGGCGGTGAACGACCGGCTCACGGTGGCGACGCCCACGCCCGAGGCGCAGTACTACACCGTGGTGAAGGGCGACAACCTGTCGAAGATCTCGAAGCAGTTCTACGGCACGCCGAACAAGTACCCGGTGATCTTCGAGGCCAACAAGCCGATGCTGACGCACCCGGACAAGATCTACCCGGGCCAGGTGCTGCGCATCCCGCCGCAGCCCTGAATCCGGCGCGCGCCCGGCGTCACAGCGCGAGCGTCGCGGCCCGGTCCTGCAGCCATGCCGCCGTCACGGTGGCGTCGGCGGGCCGGGCGAACAGGTAGCCCTGGAAAGCCGGACACTCCATCGCGGCCAGGATCGCGGCCTGGGCCTCGGTCTCGACGCCCTCGGCCACGACGTGCAGCCGCAGGCTGCGGGCCATGGCGAGGATCGCGCGGACGAGTTCGCGGTCATCGGCATCGGCCTCGAGGTCGCGCACGAAGGTGCGGTCGATCTTCAGCGTGTCGACCGGAAAGCGCTTGAGGTGGCCGAGGCTGGAATAGCCGGTGCCAAAGTCGTCGATCGCGATCCGCACCCCCAGGCCCTTGAGGCGGCGCAGCATCTCCAGCGTGGCCTCGGGATCCTGCATCAGCGTGGACTCGGTGATCTCGAACTCGAGACGGCTGCCGTCGACGCCGGTGGCGTGCAGCACGTCGGCCACGGTGTCGACGAAATCTGCCTGCGCCAGCTGCACCGGCGAGACGTTGACCGCGACCGAGATGCCGCCGAGCGCGGTGCCCGACCACGCCCGCAGCTGCTCGCAGGCCTGGCGCAGGACCCAGTGGCCCATCGGCACGATCAGGCCGCTCTCCTCGGCCACCGGATGAAGACGGCCGGGCTCTGCAGGCCCTGGCCCGCACGGTCCCAGCGCAACAGGGCCTCGACGGCGACCGCATCGCGCGTGCGGCCATGGACCACCGGCTGGTAGTGCACGATGAACTGGCCCGCCGCGAGCGCGCGGCGCATGTCCGCCTCGAGCTGCAGCCGCGCCGAGGCGGCATCGTCGACCGCCTTCGAGAAGAAGTGATAGCGGTTGCGGCCTTCGCGCTTGGACCGGTACATGGCCGCATCCGCACGCTTCATCAGTGTGTCGGGGTCTTCGCCATCGCCCGGGAACAGCGCGATGCCGAGGCTTGCGCCGACGTTGACCTCGGTGCCACCCAGCACGCACGGCTGGGCCACCTGCCGCAGGATCTTCTTGGCGACCTCGGCCACGCCATCGACCTCGACGTCGTCGAGGTCGGACAGCAGCACCACGAATTCGTCGCCGCCGAGACGGCAGATGGTGTCGCTGGCGCGCAGCGCGCCGGTGAGCCGCTGTGCCACCGCCTTCAGCAGCTCGTCGCCGACCGCATGGCCCAGCGAATCGTTGACGTGCTTGAAGTGGTCCAGATCCATGAAGATCACCGCGAAACGCCGGCCATGCCGGCGTCCGGACTGGCAGGCCTGGTGCACGCGGTCCTGGAACAGCACGCGGTTGGGCAGGCCGGTGAGGCCGTCGTGATGGGCCAGGTAGGACATCTTCTGCGCCAGGCCGCGGGCCTCGGTCACGTCCTGGAACACCATCACCGCGCCGAGCACCCGTCCATCACGCCCCGCGATCGGTGCGGCCGAGATCTGCACGCCGTAGTCGCGGCCGGAGCGGTGCCGCAGCGCCGCGCTTTCCCGCACGCCATAGACCTCGCGGTCCTGCAGGCACTGCTCGACCGGGCTCGGCAGCGGCGCGCCGCTCTCCTGGTCGAACAGCTGGACGACCTGCGCGAACGGCAGGCCCCGGGCCTGCGCGAGCAGGCAACCGACCATCTGCTCGGCCACCGGATTGAGATAGGTGATGCGCCCCGCTTCGTCGGTGCTGATCACGCCGTCGCCGATCGAGTGCAGCGTGACCTCGATGCGCTCCTTCTCGGCCGCCAGCTCGAGCGCCAGACGCTTCTGCTCGGTCACGTCCTTCAGAACGGCGAGCGTGCGCAAAGGCTGCCCGTGCGCGTCGGTCTCCCAGATGGCGGAGATCTGCACGTCGAGCACCTCGCCGGACCTGGTCACCATCTGGTAGTCCATGTCGCGCAGTTCGCCTTCGCGCATGAAGCGTGGAATGATCGACCGCTCCGCGCGCTCGCGAGATTCGGTGGTCAGGAACTCGGTGGAACGGCGCCCGAGGACCTCGGAGCGCTCGTAGCCCAGGCGGGCCAGCCAGGCGTCGTTGACCGCGACCAGCCGGCGCTCGACGTCGACCGAGTGCATCATCACCGGCGTGCGCTCGTACAGCGTGCGGAACTGCGCCTCGCGGTCCTCGATCTCGTGGACATGCTGGCGATTGCGCTCCATCGCAGCGGCCAGCAGCAGCGGCGGCACCAGCGTCAGCACCACCGGCAGGTAGAAGGCCACCGTCTCCAGCCAGCCCTCGCCCGGCCCGGGTTGGAACAGGCCGAGCGCGATGACGATGCCGACCGACAGCGAGGCGAGCAGGCCGCCGGTGGCTGCGCCGGCGAAGCCCCCGACGGCCGCCACCAGCATCAGCGCGACGGACACGTAGACGTAGCGGAAATGCGAGAACACCGAGGCCGAGGCCGCGGTCGCGACCGCGACCAGCACCACCGCGGCCACCGCGGGCCGGGCCAGCGCCGCCCACACCGCCCGACC
>NZ_AZSN01000218.1:0-4579 GCF_000576225.1 Methylibium sp. T29-B
CCGCCGGCCACGGTGAACAGCGCCGTGGCTCCGGCGCCGAGCTGCAGCAGGCGCCGACGCGACGGCCCCGTGCTCATGCGGCCGGCCTGCGCCGCGGGCGCCAGGGACAAGGGAAGGTGCTGACGGTCATCGACGCGGAGTGTTGCATCATTCGCGCGCCGGCCCGTCGAGGCGGACATCTATTTGCGATCCCGGATTACCCCCGACCCGCATGACCTCGCCCCTGCGAGCCACCGCTGCCGACGCGCCGGCCATCCTGCGCAGCCTCGCCGCCGTCGAGCAGGAACGGGCGCGTCGCCAGGCCGTGCCCGGGCTCGGTGAGAAGGTGCAGGCGATCAAGGCCTACCAGCAGGCGCGGTTCGAGCACACCCATGCCGAGCTGCTGGCGAGTCCGCGCTATGTCGCGGCGGCGCGCTTCTTCCTCGACGAGCTGTACGGGCCCAGCGATTTCAGCCGGCGCGACGCGCAGTTCGCCCGCATCGTGCCGGCGCTGGTGCGGCTGTTCCCGCAGGAGATCGTCGGCACCGTTGCCACGCTGGGCGAGCTGCATGCGCTGTCCGAGTCGCTCGACAGCACGATGGCCGAGGCACTGCCGTCGCCGGCCGTCGACGCACGGACCTACGCCGTGGCCTGGCAGGCCACGGGCCGGCGCGCCGACCGCGCGCAGCAGATCGACCTGATGCTCGAGGTCGGCCGTTCGCTCGACCGCTACACGCGCAAGCCGATGCTCACCACCAGCCTGCGCATGATGCGCGGACCGGCACGCGCCGCCGGCCTCAGCGAGCTGCAGTCCTTCCTCGAGCGCGGCCTCGAGACCTTCAGGACGATGCGCGGTGCGGGCGAGTTCCTGGTCGGCATCGAGGCGCGCGAACGCGCGCTGCTCGCGCAGCTCTTCACGGCCGAACCGCAGGCCGCTGCCGGCTCAGGGCAACTCCCATAGCCGCGCCGCGGCGGGGCCCGAAGAATCGGGCCTCTTTCGGAGGAGCTCGCGCATGGACATGCCGGCCAAGAAGCCCTGGCTCGCCCACTACCCCCCCTCGGTGGCGGCCACGGTCGATGCCGGCTCCGACGCCTCGCTGTCGACGCTCCTCGATCAGGCCTTCCGGCGGCATGCCGCACGCCCCGCGGCCGTGCTGATGGGGCGCGAACTCGGTTTCCGCCAGGTCGACGAGCTGGCCGACGCCCTGGGCGCCTGGCTGCAGGCCAGGGGCGTCGTGAAGGGCACGCGCGTGGCGCTGATGATGCCCAACCTGCTGCAGTACCTGGTTGCGCTCGCGGCGGTGCTGCGCGTCGGCGCCGTGGTGGTCAACGTCAACCCGCTCTACACCGCGCGCGAACTGCAGTTCCAGCTCAAGGATTCCGGCGCCGAGGTGATCGTGGTCCTCGAGAACTTCGCAGCGACGCTCGAGGAGGTGATCGACCGTACGGTCGTCAAGCACGTGGTGCTGGTCTCGATGGGCGACCTGCTGGGCTTCTGGAAGGGCCAGCTGGTCAACTTCGTGGTGCGCAACGTCAAGAAGATGGTGCCGGCCTTCACGCTGCCGCTCACCGAGGGGCGCAGCGTCACGCGCTTCAACATGGCCATCGCCGAGGGCACGCGCCTGAAGCTCGTGCGCCCGCCGGTGGGGCCGGACGACGTGGCCTTCCTGCAGTACACCGGCGGCACGACCGGCGTGTCCAAGGGCGCCACGCTGCTGCACCGCAACGTGGTGGCCAACGTGATGCAGACCGAGGCCTGGTTCCGGCCCATGCTCGACAAGGTCGGCGGCCAGCAGATCGTCTGCGTCTGTGCGCTGCCGCTGTATCACATCTATGCGCTGATGCTGTGCTTCGTGATGGGCGCGCGCCTGGGCATGAAGAACCTGCTGATCCCCAATCCGCGCGACATCCCCCGGCCTCGTCAAGACGCTGACGAAGCACCGCGTCAACATGTTCCCGGCCGTCAACACGCTGTTCAACGCGCTGGCCAACAACGCCGAGTTCGCGCGGCTCGACTTCTCCGGTCTGGTGGCGTCCACCGGCGGTGGCATGGCCTGCCAGCAGGCCACCGCCGAGAAATGGCTGCGCATCACCGGCTGCCCGATGGTCGAGGGCTACGGCCTGTCGGAGACCTCGCCGCTGGTCACCTGCAACCGGCTGGACCTGCGGCAGTTCAGCGGCAACGTCGGCCTGCCGATCCCGTCGACCGAGATCGCGATCCGTGACGACGACGGCCGCGACCTGCCGCTCGGCGAGGCCGGCGAAGTCTGCATCCGCGGGCCGCAGGTGATGGCCGGCTACTGGAACCGCCCTGACGAGACCGCCAAGGTCATGACGCCGGACGGCTACTTCAAGTCGGGCGACATCGGCGTGCTGGACGAGCGCGGCTACCTCCGCATCGTCGACCGCAAGAAGGACATGATCATCGTCTCCGGCTTCAACGTGTACCCCACCGAGATCGAGCAGGTGGTCAACCTGCACCCCGGCGTGCTGGAGTGCGCGGCGGTGGGCGTGCCCGACGAGAAGACCGGCGAGGCGGTCCGGCTGTTCGTCGTGCGCAAGGACCCGTCGCTCACCGAGCAGCAGCTGGCCGACCACTGCCGGCAGAACTTCACCGCCTACAAGCGGCCGCGGCGCATCGAGTTCTGCGACGACCTGCCCAAGAGCAACGTCGGCAAGATCCTGCGTCGCGAGCTGCGCGGCCCGGGCTGAACCGCGGCGGGAACCTCCGGGGCGGCGGACGAGTCTGTCAGGACTCGTCCCTTCCTCCCACGCCGCCGCATGAACCGCCGACTCTGGGAAATCGACGCGCTGCGCGGCCTGATGCTGGTGCTGATGACGCTCACGCACCTGCCCACGCGCTATGCCGACCCGCTGGGCCAGCCGTTCGGCTACGTCTCGGCGGCCGAGGGCTTCGTGCTGCTGTCGGGCTACATGGCCGGCATGGTCTACACCGCGCGCGAGCGACGCGACGGCGAGGCCGTGATGCGCGAGGCCTTCCTGCGGCGCGCGCTGAAGATCTACGCCTGCCAGGCCGCGCTGCTGCTGTTCCTGTTCACCGTCATCGCGCTGATCGGCGTGCTGGCGCGGCAGGACGCCATCACCAACCTGATCTCCTTCTACTTCGAGCAGCCGGTCACCGCCTTCTTCAGCGGCCTGCTGCTGATCTACAGCCCGCCGCTGCTCGACATCCTGCCGCTCTACGTGGTGTTCATGGTGCTCAGCCCGCTGCTGCTGCTGCTGCACGGCCTGCAGCACGGCTGGCGGGGCATCCTCGCGCTCAGCGTGCTGCTGTGGCTGCTGGCGCAGTTCGACCTCGGCCGCGCGGTCTACGACCTCAGCGTCGCGCTCACCGGCCTGCCGGTGCCGTTTCCCCAGACCGGTGCCTTCGAGATGTTCGGCTGGCAGTTCCTGTGGGTGATGGGGCTGTGGATGGGCTCGGTGCAGTCCGCCTCGCGCGATCCGGCGCCGCTCGTCTTCCCGCCGTGGCTGGTGCGCACGGCAGTCGTGATCGGCGTCGTCGGCCTGGTGTGGCGGCACGCCGTGGGGCAGCTGCCGTTTCCCGGCGACGACGGTCTGAACCTGATGTTCGACAAATGGCACCTCGGTCCGCTGCGCGTGATCAACCTGTTCGCGCTGCTGGTGCTGACCCTGCACTTCGGCCCGCGCGTCGCGGCCCGGCTGCCGCGGCTGCGGGTGCTGGAGACGCTGGGCGCCGCCTCGCTGCCGGTGTTCTGCGCCCACCTGGTGCTGGCGCTGCTGCTGCTGGCCGTGGCCGGCGACGCCGGCACGCCGCGCGCGGCGTGGATCGACGCACTGATCCTGGTCGGCTGCTTCGCCGTCCTCTACGCGGTGGCGTGGACCAGCGGCGAACTCGACCGCCGCACCGCCGCGATGCGCCGGCAGCTGCGCTCGCAGGCCGCCGACGCGGCGCTCAGCGTGGCGGTGCGGGCGCGCGCAGGTGGTCGGCGATGACGGTGCGCCACAGCGCGTAGCCCTGCGTGTTCAGGTGCAGCGCATCGGGCAGGAACAGCTCCGCGCGCGGCTGCCCCTGCGCATCGAGCATCTTCGAGTAGATGTCGATGTAGTCGAGGTTCGGCGTGTGGCGGCTGTAGTCGGCCACCAGCGCATTGGTCTCGACCACCTGCGGCATCAGCGCGCTGCGCAGCGGGCTGGGCTTGATCGACAGGAAGGCGATGCGCGTGTCGGGCAGCGCCCGGCGCACACCCTCCACGAAGGTGCTGAAGCTCGCCAGCACCTGCTGCGGCGTGCGGCCCTCGGCGAGGTCGTTGTCGCCGGCGTAGACGATCACCAGCCGCGGCTTGTACGGCAGCACCAGCCGTTCCAGGTACGCCGCGCAGTCGAACATCCGCGAGCCGCCGAAGCCGCGCTTGACTATCGTCTCGCCGGCGAACTGCGCCTCCAGCCCCGACCACAGCCGGATCGACGAGCTGCCGACAAACAGCACCCCGCCGGGCTGCGGCGCCTGAGCCTCGTCGGCCAGCGCGAAGGCGTCCAGGCTTTCCTGCCAGCGCGCCTCGACGGGCGTCGCGGCGGCCGCAGGCCCGCCGCTGCCGTTCGCGCGCGCCTGCACGGCAGG
>NZ_AZSN01000219.1:0-4567 GCF_000576225.1 Methylibium sp. T29-B
CCGCCGCCGGGGCCGGCGGCGCCGGCTCAGGTGGTGCGGCAGGTGCGGCGCCGGACGCGGTCTCGGTGGTCAGCGAGCGAGGGGTGGCGTCGCCTGGGCGCTTGACGATCTCGGACAGGTTGATGCGGCCATCCGCGTTGACGATCACCCTGCCGTAGAAGTCGTCGAGCGTGACGGTACCCAGATCGGCCTGGACCGCGGCGGGCCGCCATCCGACATCGGCCGCATCGAACTGCAGGCCCTTGAAGCGCACGAACTCGGCCTGGTTGATCTGGTCGAGCAGGCGCAGCTCCCGCAGCGCCAGACGTCCGCGCCAGCGCGCCAGCGACACGGCCTCCTGCGCCGTCCCGTCGACCTGCAGCTCGCCTCGCGCGCTGACCTTCGCCGACACCAGCGCGACGTTCAACTGCGCCTCGACATAAGGCTGCAGCGCGCGCAGGTCGAGGGAATCGAGGTCGATCTTGCTGCGCAGCGCCAGCGGCTGCGGTCGCGCGGTGCCGCTGGCACGCAGCCGGCCGCCGTGCTGCAGGGCCGTGGCCAACTCGAAGCTCAGCGGCTTGGTCAGGTCGCTGTCGAGCTGGCGCAACTTGACATCGGTGCGCGTGACACCGAAGACCGCGACCGGCTTGACGCTGCGATCGCTGAGGGTGACGCGGCAGTTGCTGCAACTCATTTCGCCGACCTGCCAGCGCGGCGGCGGGGTCGACCGTTCCTGCGCGGCGGCCGACGCCGAGACCGCCGGCTCGGCGGGCGGCGGCTGCCACCCGATCAGGCCTCGCTCGTTGCGCGCCGCCTCGAGGTCCAGGCCCTCCAGCTTCACGGCAGCAATGCGGGCCACGATTGGCTCGGCGGCGCCGGCACCGACCTGCAGCCCGTTCACGTCGAGCCGCGACAGGCGCAGCCGGTCCGTCGCCGCGTCTGGCTTGGCGAGCTTGCCAGCTGTCTTGCGTGCCGACGGCGGCGGAGGCGCCGCGGCGGCACCGACCGGCTGCACTTCCAGTCCCGTGAGCTGTAGGGCGCCTTCGCTGATGGACCAGCTCGTCGGGCCGACCTCGGCCTGCGCCTGCAGCGCCACGTCGGCCCCCACCACGCGCACTGGAAGCAGCGTCTGCCACGGCGCGAGCCAAGCGGTCGGCTTGAAGCCGGCCACGTCGCTTTCAGCCGAGCGTTGCGGGCCGCGACCGACAGCGTGCCATCGACCTGGACCTTGGCGCCCTGCGCGTCGACCAGCGAAAGTGCCAGCGTGGCGGGCGGCGCATCGGGGCGGGCGTCAAGTCCGCTGACCGCCAGCGTGATGGGCGTCAGCGCCTGACCCTGCGGCCAGGCCGGCTCGGTGAGCAACACGCGGCCTTCGGCCAGCTCGAGCTTGTCCACCCGCCATTGCCAGCCGTCGGCATCGCCAGCCACGGCGGGCGCCGAGGCGGCCCCGCCCGCTGCACTGGCGGCCGAGGCTGGCGCATCGGACAGCACCAGGCGGTCCTTGCCGGTAGGTGCCGGCCCCGCGGCCGTGAGGCGCGGCAGGTCGACCTCGAGCTGCGGCGCCTGCAGCCGGATCGCGCCCACGATGGCCTTGCGCTCCAGCGGCTGCAGGTCCAGCCCCTCGATCGCCAGACGTTCCACCGCGACCCGCGCGCCCTGCGCCGGAACCACCGTCTGCATCTGGGACAGCGTGGCGCTGCCAGCGATCCGCAACAGGGGCGCCGCCGGTGCGGGCCGCTGCTCGAAGCCGATCGCGAGCCGCAGGTCGAGCTGCCCTCGCAGGACATCGATCGGCAACGCCTGCGGCAGCAGTGGCGCAAACGCCTCGACCCAGCGCGGCACGTCGAGCTGCTGCCAGCTCACGTCGACGTGTGAGCGGCGCCCCTCGGCGAACGGCTGGGTCTTGCCCTGCACCTGCAGGTGGCTGCCGTTGACCCGGGCGTCGAGCAGCGGTTCGACGTCGATCGTCACCTGAGAAGGCAGATTCGAGACGAAGGGAACGCCGATCTGCAGCCCCTCCACGTGGTGCTCACTGCGAGACACGCGGTCGACGATGTGGATGCGCCCGCCTTCGAGACGAATGTTGTTCAGCGCGAAGCGCGCCGGCTTGGCATCGGGCGGCGCCGGCGGCTGCTTCGCCAAGGCTTCGAGCATCGGCGTGATGTTGTAGCGCCCGATCGCCTGGCGCTCCAGTTCGATCTGCGGCTCGCGAACCAGCACGCGCTCGAGCACCGGCGCGAGCCGCCACAACGACTCGATGGACAGGTCGGCGCGCAGCTCGGCGACGCGCAGCCAGGGCGCCTCGGCCGGCCCGAGCTTCAGGCCTGCGATCACCGCCTCCAGCTCCATGGCGCCAGTTCGATGCGATCCAGCGCCAGTGGTGCGCCGAGCGCCTCGCTGGCCGCTGCCTCAATGCGTGGTTTCAGGAAGCCCGGCAACCAGGCGCCGATCAGCAGCGTCCACAGCAGAGCGAAGGTCGCTACGCCGCCCGCGGTCCACAACAGGGCACGCGGCACGGCGCCACACTGCCGAGAAGGGAACGGAGCTGGCGATCGTGTGCGGGAGGAAGTCATCGCTGACGCGGACGGGGCGGTCGGGACGGCCGTAGCAGTGTGCTCGCGCGCGCACTCGCGGGTCAACGCCACGCTTTCACTCAAAGGGGCGCAAGCAGTGACAGCAGGTCGAGCGGCGTTGCGATCACCGCGTCGGCGCCCCAGGCATCGAGATCCGGCGTCGCTCCGAGGTAACCGTAGGCCGCAGCGATGGCGGGCATGCCGGCGGCGCGCGCCGCCTCGATGTCGCGCAGGTCGTCGCCCACGTACACGGCCTCGCGCGGCGCGACCCCAAGCCGCCGGCAGGCTTCGAACAGCGGCGCCGGATGCGGCTTGGCATGCGGGGTGGTGTCACCCGAGATCACCACCGAGGTCAGGCGATCGAGCCCCAAGCCCGCCACCACCGGGCCTGTGAAGCGGGTCGCCTTGTTGGTCACGATGCCCCAGGACAGGCCGCACTGCGCGAGCGATGCAAGGCACCCGGCCACCCCGTCGAACAGGCGGGTGTCGCGGTCGAGCGCGGCCTCGTACTCCGTCAGGAACTCGGCGCGCGCCGTTTCGTAGTCGTCGTCGCCGGGATGCATGCCGAGTCCGGCGCCCAGCATGCCGCGCGCGCCGGCCGACGCGACCGGACGCAACTGCGATATCGGCAGCGCGGGCAGGCCGCGCCGCTCGCGCAGTCGGTTCAGGGCCCCGCCGAGGTCGGGTGCGGTGTCGGCGAGCGTGCCATCGAGGTCGACAGCACGGCGCGCACACTAAAGCGCGCGCTCATGCTCTGCGGCAGCCGAACAGGTAGTTCACGCTGGTGTCGGCGCTCAGCCAGTAGCGGCGCGTGACCGGGTTGTATTCCATGCCGCGGGTCGCGCTCACGTCGAGATCGGCTTCGCGACACCAGCGTGCCAGTTCGCTCGGGCGGATGAAGCGCGCGTACTCGTGCGTTCCACGCGGCAGCAGCTTGAGCAGGTATTCCGCACCGACGATCGCGAACAGGAAGGCCTTGGGATTGCGGTTCAACGTCGAGAAGAACACGTGCCCTCCGGGCCGCACCAGCGCAGCGCAAGCCTGCACGATCGAAGACGGATCGGGAACGTGCTCGAGCATTTCCATGCAGGTCACGACGTCGTAGCGGCCCGGTTGCTCGGCCGCCAGCGCCTCGGCGGCGATTTCCCGGTACTGCACCGATGGTGTGGCCACCTCCAGAGCGTGCAGCTGTGCCACCTTGAGCGCCTTGCTCGACAGGTCGATCCCCAGCACCTCGGCGCCCTGGCGCGCCATCGCATCGGACAGGATGCCGCCCCCGCAACCGACGTCGAGCACACGCTTGCCCTGGAGCCCGCCGGCCAGCTTGGCGAGCCACTCGAGCCGCAGCGGTTGATCTGGTGCAGCGGCCGGAACTCGCTCTCCGGGTCCCACCAGCGGTGAGCCAGGTCACCGAACTTCGCGAGTTCCTGGGGGTCGGCGTTCATTGCCGAGGCATCGTTCGTCGTCATGAGCGGATGGTAGGCGCTGGAAATGGCGCGAAGAAACAAAAAACCCCGCCGAGGCGGGGTTTCGAAGCGGACCAAGCCAGCTTACTTCTTGGTACGCGTACCGACCACTTCGATTTCCGTGCGGCGATTCTTCGCGCGGCCATCGGCGGTCTTGTTGTCTGCCACCGGTTGCTTCTCGCCCTTGCCTTCGGTGTAGATGCGGTTCTTCTCGATGCCCTTCGACTCGAGATAAGCCTTGACGGCCTCCGAACGACGCAGCGACAGCTTCTGGTTGTAGGCGTCGGAACCGACCGAGTCGGTGTGGCCGACGGCGATCACGACTTCCAGGTTCAGACCGGCGATCTTGCTGGCCAGGTCGTCGAGCTTGCTCTTGGCCTCGGGCTTCAGGGTCGCCTTGTCGAAGTCGAAGAACGCGTCGGCGGCGTAGGTCACCTTCTCGCTGACCGGCACCGGCACGACAGCCGGAGCAGGCGCCGGGGCCGGCGGGGCCACGGGCGCAGGAGCGGGGGCGGCGGCAACAGGAGCCGGCGGCGGGGCCTTCGGCGG
>NZ_AZSN01000220.1:0-4497 GCF_000576225.1 Methylibium sp. T29-B
GGCGCGTTCGCCCCGGGGCGACGGCACCGATGGTAGCGGTGTCATCTCCACTACACTCGCGAGATGACAGCGCCCGACGCCACCGCGCCCCGCCGCTCGCGCCGCGGCGGCGGCATCACGCTCGGTGACGTGGCGCGCCTCGCCGGGGTCTCGCCGATCACGGCCTCGCGCGCGCTGAACACTCCGGACCAGGTGGCGCCCGACAAGCTGGCGCGCGTGCGCGAAGCGTGGCGCGCACCGGCTACGTGCCGAACCGACTCGCCGGCGGTTTGGCCTCGGCACGCAGCCGGCTCGTCGCGGCCGTCGTGCCGACGATCGCCGGGCCGGTGTTCATGGAGATGGTGCAGTCGCTGACCAGCGCGCTCGCTGACGCCGGCTACCAGCTGATGCTGGGGCAGAGCGGCTACACCGAGTCGCGCGAGGACGCGCTGCTCGAGGCCATCATCGGCCGCCGTCCCGACGGCATCGTGCTGACCGGCATCCTGCATTCGCCGGAGGGCCGGCGCCGCCTGCTGGCGAGCGGCATCCCGGTGGTCGAGACCTGGGACCTCACGCCGACGCCGATCGACATGCTGGTCGGTTTCTCCCATGCGGAAGCGGCCGCCGCCGTGGCTCGCCACCTGCACGCCAAGGGCCGGCGCCACCCGGCACTGCTGAGCGCCGACGACGAGCGCGCACTGCGTCGCAACCGCGGCTTCGTCGACGAGGCATTGCGCCTGGGCCTGGTGCGCGACGCGGCCGAGATCCCGGTGCTGCGCGTGCCGGCGCCCACCACGCTGGGCAGCGGCCGCAGCGGCCTGGCACGTCTGCTGGCCGAGCGGCCCGAGGTCGATGCGGTGTTCTGCAGCTCCGACATGCTGGCGCTGGGCGTGCTGATCGAGGCCGCGGCGCGCGGCATCGCGGTGCCGCGGCAGCTGGCGGTGGTCGGCTTCGGCGACCTGGGCTTCGCCGCCGATACCCAGCCGGCGCTGAGCACCGTGCGCATCGACGGCACCGGCATCGGCCAGCGCGCGGCGCGCTTCATCGTCGACCGCGCCGACGGCCGCGCGGTGGGCGAGAAGATCGTCGACGTGGGCTTCCGCGTCATCGAGCGCGGCAGCAGCTGATCAGGGTTTTCACCCATCTGCGGTGGCTTGCAATCGCGAACGGTAGCGCTACCATTTGCAAACGATAGCGCTACCAAATGGCGACCTCGCCGCACCAGGAGACTGACCCGATGAACAAGCTGCTGACCTCGCTGTGCCTCGCGCTCGCCGCGCTGGGCCCGCTTTCCACGCAGGCCGCGGCCTGGCCCGACAAGCCGGTGACGATCGTCGTGCCCTTCCCGCCGGGCGGCTCCACCGACACGCTGGCGCGCGCCATCGCGCCCAAGCTGCAGGAGCAGTTGGGCCAGACCTTCATCGTCGACAACAAGGCCGGCGCCACCGGCACCATCGGTGCCGGCCAGGTCAAGCGCGCGGCGCCGGACGGCTACACGCTGCTGCTGTCCTCCCTGGGGCCTTTCGTGATCGCGCCGCACCTGATCAAGGGCATGCCGTATGACGCGCTGAAGGACTTCGACCTGCTGACCGTCGCGGTGCAGGCGCCCAACGTGCTGGTGGTGCCGGCCGCTTCGCCGCTGAAGACGGTGGCCGAGGTGATCGCCGCGGCGAAGAAGGAGCCGGGCAAGATGACGCTCGCGTCCTCGGGCAACGGCTCGTCGGACCACCTGACCGCCGAGCTGTTCTGGCTGCAGACCGGCACCAGCGGCACGCACGTCCCGTACAAGGGCGGCGCGCCGGCGATCCAGGACCTGCTGGGTGGGCAGGTCGACGCGTCGTTCCAGAACGTCAACGCCGTGCTGCAGCACATCAACGCGGGCAAGCTGCGCGCCATCGCGGTCACCGGCGACAAGCGTTCGGCGGTGCTGCCGAACGTGCCGACGCTGGTCGAGAGCGGCGTGAAGGGCGTCGACGTCTACTCGTGGCAGGCGGTCGCCGCGCCCAAGGGACTGCCGGCCGACGTGAAAGGCAAGCTGCACGCCGCGCTGGTGGGGGCGCTGAACGATGCGCAGGTGAAGCACAAGCTGGCCGAGATCGGCATCGAGGTGGTGGCCAACACGCCCGAGCAGTTCGCCGCCTTCCAGCAGGCCGAGTACGCGCGCTGGAAGAACGTGATCGAGACGCGGAAGATCACCGCAGATTGATGACGACCACCCCCGTTGCGGCTGCGCCGCTCCCCCTCGAGGGGCGACGCTGGCGGGCCGGCGGAGCCGGACCCGCGGCGTCTGCTGGATGCCCCTCCTTTGACCTCGCAGGACCACGATGCCTAACGCCACCTTGTCTTCGACGCCGCGTGTCACCGCGATGCGCGTCATCCCGGTCGCGGGGCGCGACTCGATGCTGATGAACCTGAGCGGCGCGCACGGGCCGTTCTTCACCCGCAACCTCGTGATCCTGAGCGACAACGCCGGGCGCAGCGGCGTCGGCGAGGTGCCGGGCGGCGAGAAGATCCGCCAGACGCTGGAGGACGCGCGAGAGTGGGTCGTCGGCCAGCCGGCGGGCGACGTGCAGCGCGTGCTGCGCACGGTGCGCGAGCGCTTCGCCGACCGCGACGCCGGCGGGCGCGGGCTGCAGACCTTCGACCTGCGCACCACCATCCACGTCGTGACGGCCGTCGAGTCGGCGCTGCTCGACCTGCTGGGCCAGCACCTCGAGTTGCCGGTCGCGGCGCTGCTCGGCGAGGGCCAGCAGCGCGAGTCGGTCGAGATGCTGGGCTACCTGTTCTTCGTCGGCGACCGCCGCAAGACCGATCTGGCCTATGCGAGCCCGGCCGACGAGGCGGCCGACGCCGACGACTGGCAGCGCCTGCGCCACGAGGCGGCGATGACGCCCGAGGCGGTGGTGAGGCTGGCCGAGGCGGCGCGTGCGCGCTACGGCTTCAACGACTTCAAGCTCAAGGGCGGCGTACTGGCCGGCGACGCCGAGGTCGACGCGGTCACCGCGATCCACGAGCGCTTCCCCGACGCCCGCGTGACGCTCGACCCCAACGGCGGCTGGCTGCTGAAGGACGCGATCCGCCTCGGCCAGCGCATGCGCGGCGTGGTGGCCTACGCCGAGGACCCCTGCGGTGCGGAAGAGGGCTACTCCGGCCGCGAGGTGATGGCCGAGTTCCGCCGCGCCACCGGCCTGCCGACCGCGACCAACATGGTTGCCACCGACTGGCGCCAGCTCACGCACGCGCTGTCGCTGCAGTCGGTCGACATCCCGCTGGCCGATCCGCATTTCTGGACGATGGCCGGCTCGGTGCGCGTGGCGCAGACCTGCCGCGACTGGGGCCTGACCTGGGGCTCGCACTCGAACAACCACTTCGACGTCTCGCTGGCCATGTTCACCCACGTGGCGCCGCGGCGCCGGGCCGCGTGACCGCGATCGACACGCACTGGATCTGGCAGGACGGACAACGCCTGACGCAGGAGCCGCTGCAGATCGTCGGCGGCCACGTGCAGGTGCCGAAGAAGCCGGGTCTGGGCGTGACGCTCGACATGGTCGAGGTCGAGAAGGCGCACCGGCTCTACCTGCAGCACGGCCTGGGCGCGCGCGACGACGCGGTGGCGATGCAGCACCTGATCTCGAACTGGCGCTTCGATCCCAAACGGCCCTGCATGCTGCGCTGAACCGGTGGCCGTCTCGGCGATGATGTCGGCCCGATCGCTTGCTTTTACGTGACGGTTGTCATACAACTACTGCCCATCCACCCCGGCCTCCGAGGCCGCCGTCACCGGGTCCTCCCGACATGGACATGCCTTTCGCGCCTCGCCGCCGCCCCCGCACGCTCGCGCTCGAGCTGGTCGACGCGCTGGGGGACCGCATCCGCGACGGCCGCCTGGCCCCCGGCGACAAGCTGCCCACCGAGGCGGCGATCATGGCGGAGTTCGGCGTCAGCCGCACCGTGGTGCGCGAGGCGATCTCCAAGCTCCAGGCCGGCGGGCTGGTGGCCACCCGGCACGGCGTCGGCACCTTCGTGGTCGGGTTCGGCGATGCGGCGCCGTTCCGCATCGCGCCGGAGCAGTTCGCGACGCTGCGCGACGTGATCGCGGTGCTGGAACTGCGCATCGGCGTCGAGACCGAGGCGGCCGGCCTCGCCGCGCTGCGCCGCAGCGCCGACAACCTGACCACCCTGCGCGGCGCGCTGGACGCCTTCGCCGCGGCGGTGGAGGCGGGCCGTGACGCGGTCGGCGCCGACTTCCAGTTCCACCTGGAGGTGGCGCGCGCCACCCAGAACCACCATTTCGCCGAGCTGATGGGCACGCTGGGCGCGATGATCATCCCGCGCGCTCGCCTCGACGAGCCGCAAGCGCAGAGCGCCGAGCGCCGCGACTACCTGCGCCGCGTGAACGGCGAGCACGAGAGCATCTACGACGCCATTGCCAGCCAGGACGCCGAGGCGGCGCGCGCCGCGATGCGCACCCACCTGGCCAACAGCCGCGAGCGCCGCCGCCGCGCCGGCGCGGCGGCG
>NZ_AZSN01000221.1:0-4423 GCF_000576225.1 Methylibium sp. T29-B
GCATGACGGCGGGTGGGTACGTCCCGCCCCGCCTTTCACCACCCCGCTGCGGGCGCTGCCCGCCGCACCGCTCTTTGAAGGAACCGTCATGCAAAAGCAAAAGATCCGCATCCGCCTGAAGGCATTCGATTACAAGCTGATCGATCAATCGGCCCTCGAGATCGTCGACACCGCCAAGCGCACCGGCGCCATCGTCAAGGGCCCGGTGCCCCTGCCGACACGCATGCAGCGTTTCGACATCCTGCGTTCGCCGCACGTCAACAAGAGCTCGCGCGACCAGTTCGAGATCCGCACCCACCAGCGCCTGATGGACATCGTCGATCCCACCGACAAGACCGTCGACGCGCTGATGAAGCTTGACCTGCCGGCCGGCGTGGACGTCGAGATCAAGCTGCAGTAAGTTCCGATCGGGTTCGCTGCGGACCCGGGTGGTTGCGGCTTCGGCCGCTGCTGCTACAATCGTAGGCTTTTCTGCCCTCGGCACTCCGGTGTCGCGGGCAAAACATCGTGGTGACCCGGCGCAATGCGTTCGGTCGCCTCAGTGAAGTCAGTCCGGCCAATCGATGTCGGACATTGGAGAAGAACCATGACTACAGCCAATCCGGGCGATCGCCTCGGCTTGCTGGGCCGCAAGGTGGGCATGATGCGCATCTTCACGGACGACGGCGACGCCGTGCCCGTGACGGTGCTCGACGTGTCCAACAATCGCGTCACCCAGGTCAAGACCGTCGAAACCGACGGCTACAGCGCCATCCAGGTGACATTTGGCGCCCGCAAGGCGTCGCGCGTCACGAAGCCAGAGGCCGGGCATCTCGCCAAGGCGGGTGTCGAGGCTGGCGAAATCCTGCGTGAATTCGCGGTCAGCGCCGAAGTGGCGGCCGAGTACAAGCCGGGCGGCACGCTGCCGGTCGGCCTGTTCGCCGCCGGCCAGAAGGTCGACGTGCAGGGTACGTCGATCGGCAAGGGCTTCACCGGCACCATCAAGCGGCACAACTTCGGCTCGCAGCGCGCGTCGCACGGCAACAGCCGTTCGCACAACGTGCCGGGCTCGATCTCGATGGCCCAGGATCCGGGTCGCGTGTTCCCGGGCAAGAAGATGTCCGGCCACCGCGGCGACGTGACCAAGACCACCCAGAACCTTGACATCGTGCGTGTCGACGAGGCCCGCCAGCTGCTGCTGGTGCGCGGCGCGGTTCCTGGCGCGAAGAACGGTTTCGTGACCGTGCGCCCGGCCGTCAAGGTCAAGGCCCAGAAGGGAGCGAACTGATGGAACTCGAGCTCCTGAACGAACAAGGCCAGGCCGCCTCGAAGGTCGACGCGCCGGACACCGTGTTCGGCCGCGACTACAACGAAGCGCTGGTGCACCAGGTGGTGGTGGCCTACCAGGCGAATGCCCGCCAAGGTACGCGCGCCCAGAAGGATCGCCAGACGGTCAAGCACTCGACCAAGAAGCCGTGGCGCCAGAAGGGCACCGGCCGGGCTCGCGCCGGCATGACCTCGTCGCCGCTGTGGCGCGGAGGCGGTCGGATCTTCCCGAACAGCCCGGAAGAGAACTTCAGCCACAAGGTCAACAAGAAGATGTACCGCGCCGGCATGGCCGCCATCTTCTCGCAGCTCGCTCGTGAAGGTCGCCTGGCCGTGGTGGATTCGATCAAGGTCGAGACGCCCAAGACCAAGGCGCTGGCCGCGAAGTTCAAGGCCATGGGGCTGGAGTCGGTGCTGGTGATCGCGGACGAGGTGGATGAGAACCTGTTCCTCGCGTCGCGCAACCTCGCCAACGTGCTGGTGATCGAGCCGCGTTATGCCGATCCGCTGTCGCTGGTCTTCTACAAGAAGGTCCTGGTGACGAAGGGCGCGATCGAGAAGCTCAAGGAGATGCTGGCATGAGCGCTCTTAAGTTCGATGAAGGTCGCCTGATGAAGGTGCTGGTCGCGCCGATCGTGTCCGAGAAGGCCACGGCGGTCGCCGAGTCGCACAACCAGGTGCTGTTCAAGGTGCTGCAGGACGCGACCAAGCCCGAGATCAAGGCGGCGGTGGAACTGCTGTTCAAGGTCGAGGTCGACAAGGTATCGGTCGTGAACACCAAGGGCAAGACCAAGCGCTTCGGCAAGGGTGTGGGTCGCCGCGACAACGTTCGCAAGGCCTATGTCTGCCTGAAGGCGGGTCAGGAGCTCAACTTCTCCGGGGAGGCCGCGTAATGGCCGTCGTCAAAGTCAAGCCCACGTCCCCTGGCCGCCGTGCCGTGGTGAAGGTGGTGCATTCGCACCTGCACAAGGGCAAGCCCGAAGCGTCGCTGCTCGAGCCGCAGATCCAGAATGCAGGCCGGAACAACAACGGCCACATCACCATCCGGCACAAGGGCGGTGGTCACAAGCACCACTACCGCGTGGTCGATTTCAAGCGCAACAAGGACGGCATCCCGGCGAAGGTCGAGCGTATCGAGTACGACCCGAACCGAACCGCCCACATCGCGCTGGTGTGCTACGCCGATGGCGAGCGCCGTTACATCATCGCTCCGCGCGGTCTGGAAGTCGGTGCCACCATCCTGAGCGGCTCGGAAGCGCCGATCAAGGCCGGCAACACGCTGCCGATCCGCAACATCCCGGTGGGCTCGACGATGCACTGCGTCGAACTGCTGGCCGGCAAGGGCGCCCAGATCGCGCGCTCGGCTGGCACTTCGGTGACGCTGCTGGCACGCGAAAGCACCTACGCCCAGGTTCGCCTGCGCTCGGGTGAGGTGCGGCGCATCCACATCGAGTGCCGTGCCACGATCGGCGAGGTGAGCAACGAAGAGCACAACCTGCGCCAGTACGGCAAGGCCGGTGCGATCCGCTGGAAGGGCGTTCGCCCGACCGTTCGTGGCGTGGCCATGAACCCGGTGGACCACCCGCACGGCGGCGGCGAAGGCCGCACCGGCGAGGGCCAGGTGCCGGTGTCGCCTTGGAACACGATGACCAAGGGCTACCGCACTCGCAGCAACAAGCGCACGCAGACGTTCATCGTCTCGCGTCGCAAGAAGTAAGGGGCACGCTCGATGGCACGCTCACTGAAGAAGGGTCCGTTCGTGGACCACCACCTGGTGGCCAAGGTCGAGAAGGCCGTGGCGATCAAGGACAAGAAGCCGATCAAGACCTGGTCGCGCCGCTCGACGATCCTGCCCGATTTCATCGGGCTGACGATCGCCGTGCACAACGGCAAGCAGCACGTCCCCGTGTACGTGACCGATCAGATGGTCGGCCACAAGCTCGGCGAGTTCGCCCTGACCCGCACGTTCAAGGGTCACCCGGCGGACAAGAAGGCGAAGAAGTAAGGGGATGACGATGGAAACCCGAGCAATCGTTCGCGGCGTGCGTCTGTCGGTCGACAAGGGTCGGCTGGTGGCTGATCTGGTCCGCGGCAAGAAGGTGGACCAGGCGCTCAACATCCTGGAATTCACGCAGAAGAAGGCCGCCGTCATCATCAAGAAGGCGCTGGAATCGGCGATCGCCAATGCCGAGCACAACGACGGTGCCGACATCGACGAACTGAAGGTCAAGACGATCCACGTCGAGCAGGGTGCGACCCTGAAGCGGTTCTCCGCGCGCGCCAAGGGCCGCGGCAACCGCATCAGCAAGCCGACCTGCCACATCTTCGTCACCGTCGGCAACTAAAGGCAGAGAAGACCATGGGACAGAAGATTCATCCGGTCGGCTTCCGCCTGCCTGTCACCCGCAACTGGTCCTCGCGCTGGTACGCGTCGAATCGCAACTTCGCGACGATGCTGGCCGAAGACCTGAAGGTCCGCGAATACCTCAAGGCCAAGCTCAAGAGCGCGGCGGTCTCGCGCATCCTGATCGAGCGGCCCGCCAAGAACGCACGCATCACCATCTACTCGGCGCGTCCGGGCGTGGTGATCGGCAAGAAGGGCGAAGACATCGAGAACCTGAAGGCCGAGCTGACGCGCCGCCTGGGCGTGCCGGTGGCCGTGAACATCGAAGAGGTGCGCAAGCCCGAGATCGATGCCCAGTTGATCGCCGACTCGATCACCCAGCAGCTCGAGAAGCGCATCATGTTCCGCCGCGCGATGAAACGTGCGATGCAGAACGCGATGCGCCTGGGTGCCCAGGGCATCAAGATCATGAGCGCCGGTCGTCTGAACGGCATCGAGATCGCTCGCACCGAGTGGTACCGCGAAGGTCGCGTGCCGCTGCACACGCTGCGCGCCGACATCGACTACGGCTTCTCGGAAGCCAAGACCACCTACGGCATCATCGGCGTGAAGGTCTGGGTCTACCGCGGCGATCGTCTCGCCAATGGCGAAGCGCCCGTCATCAAGACCGACGAGCGCGAAGACGACCGTCGCAATCGCCGCGGCCCGCGCAGCGACCGCCCGGCCGGTGACCGCCGTCCGCCGTCGCGCGACGGTGCTCGCCCGGGCCCGCGT
>NZ_AZSN01000222.1:0-4383 GCF_000576225.1 Methylibium sp. T29-B
GCCGACGGCGCCGCCGCGCGGGTGGCGCTGATCGGCGGCGCGCCGCTCGGGCCGCGGCACATCTGGTGGAACTTCGTGTCCTCGCGCAAGGAGCGCATCGCCCAGGCCGCCGACGACTGGGAAGCCGACCGCATGGGCCGCGTGCCGGGCGAGACTGATCGCATCCCGCTGCCGGCGCGGCGGCCGGCCTGAGCCGCGCTCAGAACCGGATGCTCGCGCCGCCGATCTGCCCGACGCGCAGTACGCACTCCAGGCCTTCGACGATCACCGCGTTCATGCCGAAACTGATCGCGCCGCCCACGCGCTCGTCGGCGCGGTAGCCGGCCAGCGTGTCGCCCGGCTCGTGGCCCGCCACGCCGGTGGCCGGGTCGACGTTCGGGATCGGGCAGCGCGGGCAGGGCTTCACCAGCTTCAAGCGCACCGGACCCTCTGGCGTGTCGAAGGCGATCTCGTCGAGGTGGTCCTCGCCGTGTGCGTCCAGACCCGCCAGCACCAGGTTGGGCCGGAAGCGCTGCATCGTTACCGCCGGCAGGTCCTTCGCCGCCAGCCGCTCGTTCAGGCCGGCGAGCGAGGCCTCGGAGATCACCAGGATCGGATAGCCGTCGCTGAAGGCGGTCTCGGCCTCGATCGTGCCGGTCCAGGCGCGGTTCGACGGGCGCTTCTGCTCGGGGTCGAAGCGCACCAGCCGCAGCGGCTGGCGCAGGAAGTCGCTGAACCACTGCGCGGCCAGGTCGCCCATGTCGTAGGCCGCCACCTCGTCGTCCCACACGCGCACGCGGGTCGGCGTCTCCACCGTGTCGAGCGCGAGGTGCAGCGCCAGCATGCCCGGCGCGCGCAGCACCAGCTCGCTGTGGCGCAGCTCGGTGGCCACCAGGGCCATGCGCGGCAGCTCGCGCTGGCTGAGGAACTCGCCGTCGGTGTCGACCACCATCCAGGCGCGATCGAACTCGAAGCCGGTCTCGATCAGCAGCACTTCCGGCAGGCTCACGCCGGCGCAGGACTTGACCGGGTGCACGTGCAGGCCGGCAATCGTCACGTCGATATCGCTCATCGCATCAGCGCCCGAACAGCTTCTTCAGCTCGTCCTTCGCCTTCTCCTTCGCCTTGTCCCTGGCCTGTTCCTTCACCGAGGGCGCCGAGGCGCCGCTGGCTGCGGCCGCCGGCGTGGCGCTGCCGCCCAGCAGGCCGCCCAGTGCGTCCTTGGCCCGGTCGCCCAGTGCGCCGCGGGCCGCGCCGCTCAACAGGTCGGCGCTCACCGCCGACCATTGCACCTTGTAGTCGACCGCCTCGAAAGGCCCGACCAGCTGCACGGCACAGTCACGCCCTTCAGCAACGCGAGATCGGCGCCGCCCTGGCCCTCGGCGGTGCCGGTGACGGTCGCCTTGGCGAGATAGTCGACGCGGCCGCGGCCGATGTCCACCAGCCCTTCGCCGCCCACGCGCAGGAACGGACTCTTGCCAGACAGGTCCTTGCTGCGCGCCACGCCGTCGGCGATGTCGAAGCTGGCGGAGATCTCCGAGAAGTCGGTCTTCTCCTCGGCACTCGAGGCCTGCACGGCGTCCTTGTTCAGCGTGACCGCCGAACGCCACTGCCGCAGCGTCTTCGCGAGGTTGATCCCGCGCACCGCGCCGTCGCGCAGCTGGAACGCGGCCTTGCCGTCGAGCGCCTGCTTGAGGCGCTGCACGCTGGCGCCCTGCGTCGTGACGTCGGCCGTCACGCGCCCCTTGCCCTCGAGCTTCCTGAACTGCGCCACGTCGGTCAGCAGCGCGGCGATGTCGACGTCGGTCGCGTCGAGCTTCAGGCCGATGCGCTGTGCCGCCGGGTCAGCGGCCGCCTGCGCGGAGGCCTGGGCCGCGAAGCGCCCGCCCCAGGCGCGCCCGCTCAGGTCGCTGACGCGCAGCACGCCGCCAGCCAGCGTGGCTCCAGCGCCGCATCGGCAATGCGGTAGGGCGGGTAGACCAGCGTGCCGGCGCGGAAGCTGAAGCGGCCGTCGAGTGCCTTCAGCCCGCCCAGATCGACCGGGGAGTCCGCGCCGGGCCTGGCGCCGGCCTGCGGGGCCTTCGGGCCGGTCGACGGCGCGACGAAGCGGGTCAGGTCCAGCGCTGCGAAGCGGGCCTGGGCATCGACGTAGGGCACCGGTTTCGACAGGTCGGCGCGGCCGCCGGCGGTGAACTTCTGGTCGTTGATCGCGCCGTCGAGGCGCCAGCTCGCGTCCTGCGTGCCGGCCTGCGCCTGGCCCTGCAACGCCAGGTTCACCGGCGGCAGTGCCGGGTCGGTGAAGTTGAGCTTCAACTGCAGCGCATCGAGCGCGGCGGCCAGCGGCTGCGGCGCCAGCGTGAGGTCGCTGCGCACCTCGCCGTTCACACTGCGGCCGGCGCCGCTGCCCTTGACGGCAAGCCGCAGCCCCGGAACGCGGATGCGTTCGAAGCTGCCGCTCGGCGCCTGCGATTCGAAGTCCATCTGCACCGTGCCGACCGCCGGCCCGCCCTGGAGCGAGGCGCTGCCCTTCAATGCGCTGCCCTTGAGCGCGTCGCCCGTGACCTCGAGTTTCGGCCAGGCGAGCTGGGCGGCCACGCTGTCCTCGCCGCGGCGGCCGGCCAGCTTGACGTCGAGCGCGTCGAGCCGCAGCGCGCGTTTCGGCGGATCCAGGCGCAGCGCGTCGAGCGCCACCGTGCTGTCCTTCAGCGCCACCCCCAGGCGTTCGCCCGACAGCGTGAGCCGGAGCTTGTCGGCCTGCAGCGCACCGCTCGGTCCGTCGTAGGCCAGCATGCCGGCGAGGCGGGCGTCGAGCTGCTTCACGTCGAAGCCGTCGCCGCGCAGCGACAGCGCGAGGTCGCGCAACGCCACGCTGGCGGGCGCGCCGGCCGGCAGGCTCAGCTTCAGCTGGCCCGTGAGCTCGACGTCGGCGTTCAGCTTCGGTTGCGTGAGCGCGGCCTGGCCGACGAAGCGGATCGGTGACTCGGCGCCGTCGGCCAGGCGGCCGGTACGGAGCTCCTTGACGACGAAGCGGCCGTCGAGACCCAGCGGTACGTCCTTCACCGTCGCCTGCAGGTCCTTGAACTCGATCGCGCTGATGTCGAATGCCAGCGCCTGGGAGGAGACGTCGGCGGCCGGGGCGTCCTTCGCGTCGGTGGCGGGGCTCAGCAGGTCGTCGATGTTGCGGCGGCCCTCGGCGTCGCGGCGGTAGTGCACGCGCACACCGCGCGCTGACACGCGGTCGACCGCCAGCCGCTGCTTCAGCAGCGGCATCACCTGCACCGCGAGCGTGGCCTCCTGCAGCGCCGCGAACTCGTCGGGGCGCCGGTGCTCGCTGAGCTTCACGTCGCGCAGCGTCACCTCGAGGCGGGGAAAGACCGACAGTCCGATCGGTCCGTCGATCGCCAGCGTGCGGGCCCGGTGCTCGCGCATCCAGTCGATCAGCAAGCCCTTGTAGCGATTGGGGTCGAAACTCGCGACGAGGTAGGCCGCGGCGGCCACGGCCAGGCCCAGCAGCACGGCCAGGGCGATCAGCGAACGACGGAGCCAGACGGGCATGACGCAGGCCAGGGCGGGGGCCCTGTGCAGTGGCGGTCGGGGCATTGTGCCGCCGGCCCTGTCCCGACGAGGGGCTCCCTACAATGTGAATCGCAATGAAGCATTTCGACGTGAGCGTGCGGGGCCGCGGCGCGGTGGGGCAGGCGCTGGCCTTGTCGCTCGCCCGTCTCGGGCTGCGCGTCGCATTGTCCGGCGCCCCGGCGCCCGAGGGCCCCGATGTGCGCACCTACGCGCTCGGCGCCCGATCGGTGGCTTTGCTGCAGCAGTTGCGGGTCTGGGAGGCGCTGCGCGCGGCCACGCCGTCGGCCGCGACCCGCGTGCTCGACATGCAGGTCGCCGGCGACGCCGGCGGCACGCTGGCCTTCAGCGCGTGGCAGCAGTGCGTCGGCGAGCTGGCATGGATCGTCGATGCCGCCGCGCTGGAGCGCGAACTGGCGACCGCACTGCGCTTCTCGCCGCACGTCGCGTTGCTCGACGAGGCCCCGCCGGCCGCGCTGGTCGCGCTGTGCGAGGGCAAGGATTCGCGCGAGCGCGAGGCGCTCGGCATCGAGGTCGAACGCCACGACTATGGCCAGCGCGCGATCGCCGCGCGGCTGGCCAGCGACAAGCCGCACCAGGGCATCGCGCGGCAATGGTTCCGCGCGCCCGACGTGCTGGCGCTGCTGCCCTTCGACCTGCCGGGCGAGGCGGGCGGCTACGGTCTGGTCTGGTCGCTGCCGGACGCGCGTGCCGCCGAACTGCTGGCGCTGGACGACGGCGCCTTCGAGCAGGCACTGAACGAAGCCAGCCACGGCCAGGCCGGCCGGCTGGCGCTGCGCGGTGCCCGCGCGGCCTGGCCGCTGCGACTGG
>NZ_AZSN01000223.1:0-4326 GCF_000576225.1 Methylibium sp. T29-B
TCGGTCGGCGTCAACAGCGCGCCCTCACCGGCGCACGACGAGCCGCTCGAACGCTATCTTCACGATCTGAGCCAGCTCACCGGCGTCGTGAGTGCCTGCGCCTTCGACATCATGACCGGCCAGCCGATCGGCCATGCAGGTGCACGGCCCGGCCCCGACGAACTGGGGCGCCACGGCAGTTCCGTGCTGGCCACGATGATGAGCGCCAGCCGCGCGCTCGGGCTGGGTGCAGCAGTGCCCGACATGTCGGTCACCCTCGGCCAACACCATCTGCTGCTGCGTCCCCTGCCGGCGCACCCGGGCGCTGCGCTGCACGTCGTGCTCGACAAGCCGCACGTTTCGCTGGCCCTGATGGTGCTGCAACTGCGCCGGCTCGACGACGCACTGCTGCTCGCGGCCCGGCTGCCGAACTCCGCACAGCCGCGGAACTGAGTCATCCGCCCCACGCGGCCCGCCGGGACGGGCTGCGTAGGGTGCGCCTCAGTGCACCACGCGCCCGAAGTGGAACTCGCCCGGCGAGCGGATCGGGTCCACGTCGACCGGCACCACGTCCTTCGGCGCGAACTTGCCCTCCAGCAGCAGCTTGGACAGCGGGTTCTCGATGCGCTGCTGGATCGCCCGCTTCAGCGGCCGCGCCCCGAACACCGGATCGAAGCCCACCTTCGCCAGCTCCGACAACGCCGCCGCCGACACCTCGAGGCGGATGTCCAGCTTGGCCAGACGTGCCTCCAGCGCCTTGAGCTGGATGCCCGCGATCGCTTCGATGTGCTGCGCGTCGAGCGCATGGAACACCACGGTCTCGTCGATGCGGTTCAGGAACTCCGGCCGGAAGTGCGTCTTCAGCTCGCCCCACACCGCCTCGCGAATCAGCTCCGGGTCCTGCCCCGCCATCTGCATGATGAGGTGAGAGCCCAGGTTGCTGGTCATCACGATCACCGTGTTCTTGAAGTCCACCGTGCGGCCCTGCCCGTCGGTCAGGCGGCCGTCGTCCAGCACCTGCAGCAGCACGTTGAACACGTCGGGGTGCGCCTTCTCCACCTCGTCGAGCAGCAGCACGCTGTAGGGCTTGCGGCGCACTGCCTCGGTGAGATACCCCCCCTCGTCATAGCCCACATAGCCCGGCGGCGCGCCGATCAGGCGGGCGACCGAGTGCTTCTCCATGAACTCGCTCATGTCGATGCGGATCATGGCTTCCTCGGTGTCGAACAGGAAACCGGCCAGCGCCTTGCACAGCTCGGTTTTGCCGACGCCGGTGGGGCCGAGGAACAGGAAGGAGCCGGTCGGGCGGTTCGGGTCGGACAGGCCGGCACGCGAACGACGGATCGAGTCGGACACGGCGCGGATCGCCTCGTCCTGGCCCACCACGCGCTCGTGCAGCTTCACTTCCATGTCGAGAAGCTTCTGGCGCTCGCCCTGCATCAGCTTGGCGACCGGGATCCCGGTGGCGCGCGCCACCACCTCGGCGATCTCTTCCGAGCCGACCAGCGTGCGCAGCAGCGTGGGCTTGCCATCGACCCCGCCCTTGGCCTCCTTGGCCTGCGCGTCCTTGAGCTTCTTCTCCAGCTCCGGCAGCTTGCCGTACTGCAGCTCGGCGACCTTGTTGAAGTCGCCCTTGCGCTTGAACTCCTCGATCTGCGTGCGGATGCGGTCGATGTCTTCCTTCAGGTGGGCCGAGCCCTGGGCGGTGGCCTTCTCGGCCTTCCACACCTCGTCCAGGTCGGCCGCTTCGCGTTCGAGCTTCGCGATGTCCTCCTCGATCAGGCCGAAGCGCTTCTGCGAGGCCTCGTCCTTCTCCTTGCGCACGGCCTCGCGCTCGATCTTCAGCTGGATCAGCCGGCGGTCGAGCCTGTCCATCACCTCGGGCTTGGAGTCGATCTCGATCTTGACCTTGGCCGCGGCCTCGTCGATCAGGTCGATGGCCTTGTCGGGCAGGAAGCGGTCGGTGATGTAGCGGTGTGAAAGCTCGGCCGCAGCAACGATCGCCGGGTCGGTGATCTCGACGCCGTGGTGGACCTCGTACTTTTCCTGCAAGCCACGCAGGATGGCGATGGTGGCCTCGACGCTCGGCTCGCCGACCAGCACCTTCTGGAAGCGGCGCTCGAGCGCGGCGTCCTTCTCGACGTACTTGCGGTACTCGTCCAGCGTGGTGGCGCCGATGCAGTGCAGCTCGCCGCGCGCGAGCGCGGGCTTGAGCATGTTGCCGGCATCGATCGCGCCCTCGGCCTTGCCGGCGCCCACCATGGTGTGGATCTCGTCGATGAAGACGATGGTCTGGCCCTCGTCCTGCGCCACTTCCTTCAGCACGCTCTTGAGCCGTTCCTCGAACTCGCCGCGGTACTTGGCACCGGCCAGCAGCAGGGCCATGTCGAGCACCAGCACGCGCTTGCTCTTGAGCGACTCCGGCACCTCGCCAGCGACGATGCGCTGCGCCAGGCCCTCGACGATGGCGGTCTTGCCGACGCCGGGCTCGCCGATCAGCACCGGGTTGTTCTTGCTGCGCCGCTGCAGCACCTGGATCGCGCGGCGGATCTCGTCGTCGCGGCCGATCACCGGGTCGAGCTTGCCGGCGCGGGCGCGCTCGGTGAGGTCGAGCGTGTACTTCTTCAGCGCCTCGCGCTGGCCCTCGGATTCGGCGCTGTCGACCTTCTGGCCGCCGCGCACCGCGTCGATCGCGGTCTCCAGCGCCTTGCGGGTCAGGCCGTGGCCGCGCACGATGCCGCCGAGGTCGGTCTTGGCATCGGCGAGGGCGAGCAGGAACATCTCGCTGGCGATGAACTGGTCACCGCGCTTCGCGGCATCGCGCTCGGCCGCCTGCATCAGAGTGACGAAATCACGGCCGGGCTGCACGCCCTGCCCGCCCCCCTGCACCTGCGGCAGTCCGTTGAGGGCCACGTCCATCGCGGTCCGCAGGGCCGCGGTGTTGGCGCCAGCCCGCTCGAGCAAGGCCTTGGGGCCGTCGGGCTGCGCCAGCATCGCAGCCAGCACGTGGGCCGGCTCGATGTAGGGGTTGTCGCGCGTGACGGCGAGGCTCTGGGCGTCGGCCAGCGCTTCCTGGAACTTGGTCGTGAGTTTGTCGATACGCATGGGGAAATTCCTCCGGATTGCACCGAAGATGGGCCCGGCGCTGCGACTTTTCAAGCACGGGCCGGCTTGACCTGCATCAAGCGGGCCCGCTCAGCGGGCCGCGAGCCAGGCCTGCGCCAGCGCCCAGCCGAGCGCGGCACAGGCCAGCGAGCCCAGCACATGCGCCAGCGTGTGCCCCAGTGCCATGGCATAGGAACCGCGCTGCAGCAGCACCATCGATTCGAGCGAGAACGCCGAGAAGGTGGTGAACCCGCCGCACAGGCCGGTCATCAGCAGCAGGCGCAGCAGGTCATCGGGCCGCTGCGACAGCCAGGCCGCGGCGGCGCCGATCACGAGGCCGCCCGAAGCATTGATCAGCAGCGTGCCCAGCGGAAAGCCGGCCCACATCGGGTTGAGCCACAGCGCGACACGCCAGCGGAGCAACGCGCCGACCGCCGAGCCGGCGGCCACGCACAGCGCCTGCAACAGCGGCGTGGCCACGGCGGCGCTCACGCGTTGCCGCTCACTGCGATGCCCCAGCGTCGGAGGGCGTCGTCGTCGGCTACGCGGGCATCGACCCAGCGGGCGCCCTGCGGTGTCTGCTCCTTCTTCCAGAACGGTGCCTGGGTCTTCAGGTAGTCCATCAGGAACTCGCAGGCCTGGAAGGCCTGGCCGCGGTGCGCGGAACTGACCACCACCAGCACGATCTGTTCGCCCACCTCGAGCGGGCCGATGCGATGGATGACGCGGGCGCCCAGCAGGTCGAAGCGCGCGAAGGCTGCGTCGATCATGGCCTCGATCGCACGCTCGGTCATGCCGGGGTAGTGCTCGAGCTCCATGCGGCTGACTTCGTCACCGTCGTTGCGGTCGCGGACGGTGCCGACGAAGCTGGCGACTGCGCCGACACCGCGCTGATGGGCGCGCAACGCGGCCACTTCGGCGGACAGATCGAAGTCCTCCGTCTGGATGGTCACGCGTCCGGTCGTCATGGCACGGGATTCTCGCACCGCCCTGCCCTCTGGCCGCGTGCGCGGCCCAGGAGCGTTCAGCTCGGCAGTTCGTCGTTCTGGCGCAGCGAACGCACTGCGCGTGCGCGTAGAAGCGGCTCTGCTCGCACTGCACCTGCATGCAGCGATAGAGCGAGAAATTGGTCCGCGGCGCGCAGGCCTCGGCCGGCGTGCCGGGCACGGCCTCGCGGCGCGCCGGTTCGGCGGCCTGCGCCTGTTGTGATGGCGGTGCCGCACTGACGGTGGAAGGCGCGGA
>NZ_AZSN01000224.1:0-4308 GCF_000576225.1 Methylibium sp. T29-B
GTGCCGAGCGCCGCGGCGCCGGCGGCGGCGCCGAAGGCCTGCAGCAGGCGGCGACGGGCCGACTGCGGCAGCCGGCTCCAGCGGGACGAGGAAGAAGAATCCGAATGGCTCATGGGGAACTCCGGTTCGTGGACGCGACGATCGCCGCCGCGCGCAACAACGAGGAAAGAAAGGACGGGGGCGGCCGATGAACCAGGCCAGAAGGCAGAGACAAGCGAAGGAGACGCAGCCTGCAACCGCCCCCGCGTCAAAGGGGTCGCGATCGGTTCAGGCCGGACAGCGGAAGAGTGACAAGGCGGCTCCGTGCGGGGATGCAGTGCCCGCACGATAGGGAGACTCGCCGCACCGGCCAACGAAGCTTTCCGGTGGTCGATAGCGGCGCGGCGCATAAGGCGCGCCGGGGTCCGCCCGCGCGGGGCCGGGCCCGGCCGGATCGGCGCCGCTTCGGCGCAGCGTCAGGGCGCGTTGGCCGTGACCGACGCGGTCTCTTCGTTCAGGGCCAGGCCGGCACGAGCCGGCTTGGTCAGCGGCGTGGGCTTCATGCGGTTGCTGAGCATCATGCCCACCCCCGCGCGCAGGCCGCCGGTGATCTGCAGCTGCAGGCGCTCGTCGTCGCGGCGGCGCACCTCGGCCGCCACCTGCGCGGCCTCGTCGGGCGTGGCGCCCAGGGCCCGCAACGCAGCCTCGCCGAAGGCACTGGCCGACTCGAAGGTCTCGCGCACCTGGTAGTCCACGCCCGCGGCGATGAGCTTCAGCGCGTGCTCGCGATCGAAGGAGCGCACCAGCAGGCGGGCCTGCGGGAACGAGTGCTTCACCAGCTCGACGATCTTCAGCGCCGCCGCCTTGTCGTCCACACAGACGGCGATCGCTTCGGCGGTGGCAGCGCCGGAGGCGTGCAGCACGTCGAGCCGGGTGCCATCGCCGTAGTAGACCTTGAAGCCGAAGCCGTCGGCGCTCTGGATCATCTCGGTGTCCGAGTCAATGATCGCCACGTCGACCCCGCGCGCCAGCAGGGCCTGGCTGGCCACCTGACCGAAGCGGCCGAAGCCGATCATCAGCACGCTGCCGGTCAGGCCGTCGGCCCGGTCCACGCCCTCGAGCGAGGCCGCGCCACGCGGCAGCATCCAGCGCAGGGCCCCGACCGCCAGCGGCGTGAGCGCCATCGACAGGATCACGATCGCGGTGAGCACCGCATTCATCGGGCCGTCGAGCAGCCCGGCGCTGACGCCGGCCGAGTACAGCACGAACGCGAACTCGCCGCCCTGGGCCATCAGCACCATGCGGTGCAGCGCGTCGCCGTGCGGCGCGCCGAGCGCGCGCGCCACGACGTAGATGCCGGCCGCCTTCACCAGCATGAACACCACCACGCCGCCCAGCACCTGGGGCCAGTGGCTGGCGAACACCGTGAGGTCGAGCGACATGCCGACGCTCAGGAAGAACAGGCCGAGCAGGATGCCGCGGAAGGGCTCGATGTCCGCCTCCAATTGATGCCGGAAGCTCGATTCCGACAGCATCACGCCGGCGAGGAAGGCGCCCATCGCCATCGACAGGCCGCCGAACTGCATCAGCAGCGCAGCGCCCAGCACCACCAGCAGCGCGGCCGCGGTCATCACCTCCCGCGCGCGCGCCGCCGCCAGCAGCCGGAACATCGGATTGAGCAGCCAGCGCCCCGCGATCGTGACGCTGCCCACCGCCACCAGCGCCAGCAGCAGCGCGCGCCAGATGGAACTGTCGACATCGGCGTGCGCCGGCGCGAGGAAGGCCACGATGGCCAGCAGCGGCACGATGGCCAGGTCTTCCAGCAGCAGGATCGAGACCACCCGCTGGCCGCGCGAGGTGGCCGTCTCGCCGCGCTCGTCGAGGATCAGCATGACGGTGGCGGTGGAGGTCATCACGAAGCCCATCGCGGCGACGAAGGCCACCGGCGCCGACAGCCCGGCGAGCATGCCGACGCCGGTGAGCAATGCGCCGCACGCCACCACCTGGGCCAGGCCCAGGCCGAAGATCTCGCGGCGCAGGCTCCACAGGCGCTTGGGCTGCATCTCCAGCCCGATGACGAACAGGAACATCACGACGCCCAGCTCGGCCACGTGCAGGATGGTCTGCGCGTCGACGAACAACCCCAGGCCGAACGGCCCGATCGCCAGCCCGGCGGCCAGGTAGCCGAGCACCGAGCCGAGGCCGAGGCGCTTGAACAGCGGCACCGCCACCACGCCGGCGGCCAGCAGCACCACCACACGGACCAGTTGTTCGTTGCCTGCTGCCTCGACCGCCATGCCTGTACTCCTTCGCCGAATGTGGGGAACGCGCGGCCCCGGGCCGCATTGAAAAAGGGCCGGCAACCTCGGGTTGCAGGCCCTGCGGGACGGTGCGCCGGGGACGCGTCAGAAGGGTCCTACGCACAAAAAACTGTGGTTTGTGCCCACAGTGTGAGTGAGTGAAGGTGGGCGTGGGTACAAAAGATGTTGATAGTGACCGGACATGGGGCTGAAGGTACCTCTTTTGGCCCGGCTATCAACATTCTGTTGATAGCAGAGCGCTAGCTCAATCGACGCGGAGACGAGAGGCGGGCTCGCTACCCGTCGGCGGCGCTGCGCGTCCGCTCCGCCGCCGCCAGCAGTTGAGAGGCTCTGCACTTCAGTGCGGTCGCGATGACTTCAACGCTGTCGATAGCCGCTGCCGTTTTCCCCCGCTCGACCAGGCCAATGAAGTTCTTGTGCAGCCCCGTGGCAATCGCGAGGTCGCCTTGGCTGAGCCCCATGGCCAGCCTGCGCTCGCGAACAACCACGCCCAAGGCTTCGGACAAGTTCATTTGACCCAGGTTTACCCATCGCGGATGCGACGTCTTTTCCAGGACTGTACTGAAACGGCAGAAGGGACCTAGTCACTGAACGCGGTCGGCTCACCTTTTAGGACGTGTCCTGAAGCCCGTCGCATCGCTGGCTACCAAGCTCAACACCGATACGACGCGACAGGAGTGCGATGCTTGCTGACACAATATACTGTGCCACTTGCGAACCCTAAACGAGCTAAGGATGCACGATGGATGCGCTACTTCTACGCACGCGCGAACGCGATTCCCGACCAGCGGAATCTCCGCAAAGGGGTATTCGCTATTGGTCGTCCGTCGAGGTGCCTGGGGATGTCTGGTTTGTTCTGGAGTGCGGCGTCGAGACACTGGGGATTGAGTTCAACGTTCGCCGTTACATCGCGACTGACTTTTGGGAAGTGCGTGAGCTCTACAAGAAGACGACGTTCGAGTGGGCGTCATTGCATGTATTCGTGCGTTCACCGACTGACTTTCCGAGTGGGCACCTTTTCAAACGGTCGCCGAAGTGACGCGTATCGACCAAGACGACAAGTTGCTGCTCAGGACGACATCCGGCTCATGCTCATGGCTTCGGGAGGCAAGGTGGTCAAGGCACCAGCTGTAGCGCTTGGGCGACGCGTCTTTCCGTAAGCGCATGGACCAGGCTCTCGAGCTTCTCAACTCACTGGCTGGTGTGCCTCAAAGAGATGAATGCCGAAGGAACTGGCTTTAAGGCGGCAGTGTCCAGAGGCATAGCGGCGAAGCTTCGATGGGTGGACACCGGAGAAGTCGTTCCCGCCAGCGCTATTGCTTCGAAGTGGCGAGTGACAACTCGTTCCGTTGGAGGGGCAGCCCGACGAGGCGAGCTGTCGTCCATCGTCATATCTCGCCGCCGTTACTACCCACGGGAGTTCGTTGACCTGGACCTCGATATCGCAAGAGCTGTGTCACGTGCGCTCAGGCCCGTGTCGCCTGAAAGCGCCTTGATGTTCTGGAAGCGAGCTCATGGTGCATTAGGTGGAAGGACGCCCACCGCAATGCTGTGCGACGTGACCATCGCGAATCGGCAGCAGCGGGTGGTCGAGTTGGCACAAGCGTGGGCAGCCCAGTCAGCGACCGCCGCTGGGTTCTCGGTCAGTGCTCGCCGACCACCGGAAAGGGGGCGCTGAATTGGCCCCTCAGAAGGCCCCATTCAGTCGTGAACTCAGCCGGAGCCCAGCAGGTTGCAGGAGCGCGGCGACCGCTGGACCTTTCCTCGTCAGGGAGCTAGAGGGCGACACGAGCATTCCACGGCGCTGAGAGTAGAGCAGTACTGCGGTTTAGTGGACCGCAGCGCTGCCCCGGGCTCGGCTTCAGCGAGACGACCATGAGCAACCGCCCTGTCATCCTTTTGGACTTTGACGACGTCATCGTCTTGAACCGTCCAGGTGAATTCGGTGGGTTCGATGTCATCGCCCCTAATCCTCCGCCTGAGCTCTGGTGTTGACGCCGACCGAAAA
>NZ_AZSN01000225.1:0-4301 GCF_000576225.1 Methylibium sp. T29-B
CACCTGCAGGGCGGCGGCGTCCTGGGCCAGCGCGCCGCCGGCGGCCAGGCTGGCGGCCAGCGCGGCAGCGGCCAGCGTCGATCTCGCAAGCAGTGTCTTCATGTCGTTCTCCTGGTTCCCCGGTCTCGGGCCGGAGCGCATGGTGCCAGCATGCCGGCCCTTTGCATATTTGCGGTGCAACTATCGATCCGCGCCCGCCGACAGCAGGGGTGTGTCATGCGCCACCAGGTAGGCCTCGGCCTCCTCGAGGATGAAGTAGCGGAAGGCCTCGGCCGACGGCGACAGCAGCTTGGACAGCAGGTGCACCACGTTCCAGCTGCGCATCACCGGGGCGCCCTCGACGTCGACCAGGTGCAGCAGGCCCGACCGCAGTTCGAGCCCCACCGTGTGCAGCGACAGGAAGGACAGGCCCATGCCGGCCATCACCGCCTGCTTGATGGTCTCGTTGCTCGACATCTCCATGCTGATGCGCGGTGCGAAGCGGTGCTCCTTGAAGAAGCGCTCCATCGCGTTGCGCGTGCCCGAGCCGGGCTCGCGCACGATGAAGGGGTAGGGCGCCAGCGCCTCCAGCGGCGGGTGGCCGAAACGCAGCAGCGGGTGGTCGGGCGGCGCGATGAACACCAGCGGGTGCGCCGCGAACGGCTCGGCGCGCGTGGCCAGCTCCTTCGGCGGCCGGCCCATCACGGCCAGGTCGCACTCGTTGGCGTGCAGCAGGTCGAGCAGCTGCTCGCGGTTCTGCGAGACCTGCAGGCGCACGTCGATGCCGGGGTGCTCCTCGCGAAAGCGCGCCAGCAGCCGCGGCACGAAGTACTTGGCGGTGCTCACCATGCCGATCGTCAGCAGCCCGGTTTCCAGACGCTGGAAGCGCGCCATCGCGTCGTCGGCGTCCTTCAGCGTGGCCAGCAGCCGCTTGGCGTAGACCAGGTAGTACTCGCCCGCGGTGCTCAGCGAAACGCCGCGCCCGCTGCGCTCGAACAAGGGCAGGCCGACCTGCGATTCGAGCTCCTTGACCTGCATCGTCACGGCCGGTGGCGTGAGGTGCAGCGCCTCCGCCGCGCGCGCGAAGCTGAGGTGGCGTGCCACCTCGGTGAAAACCCGAAGCTGGCGGAAGGTGACGTTCTTCATTAAGGCAAATGTGAAGCCGAAGCCAAGAAGATATGAATTCCTCTTAGTCCAATACGAACCTATCTTGTGCCCCAGGCCGTGTCAATCGAACCGGACCAGCAAGGAGGCCGTCTTGAACAAGCCGATGGAAGACGCAGCGATCACCGACGTCAAGAAGCGCTACAGCGCGGGCGTCCTGAAGTACCGGCAGATGGGCTACTGGATGCCCGACTACGTGCCGAAGGACACCGACACGATCTGCCTCTTCCGCATCACGCCGCAGGACGGCGTGGACCCGGTGGAGGCCGCGGCTGCGGTGGCCGGCGAGTCCAGCACCGCGACCTGGACCGTGGTGTGGACCGACCGCCTGACGGCCTGCGACAGCTACCGCGCCAAGGCCTACAAGGTGGAGCCGGTGCCGGGCATCCCGGGGCAGTTCTTCGCCTGGGTGGCCTACGACATCATCCTGTTCGAGGAAGGCTCGATCGCCAACATGACGGCAAGCCTGATCGGCAACGTGTTCTCGTTCAAGCCGCTGAAGGCGGCGCGGCTCGAGGACATCCGCATCCCGGTCGCCTACGTGAAGACCTTCAAGGGCCCGCCGACCGGTCTGGTGGTGGAGCGCGAGCGGCTCGACAAGTTCGGCCGCCCGCTGCTGGGCGCCACGACCAAGCCCAAGCTGGGCCTGTCGGGTCGCAACTACGGCCGCGTGGTCTACGAGGGCCTGAAGGGCGGCCTCGATTTCATGAAGGACGACGAGAACATCAACTCGCAGCCTTTCATGCACTGGCGCGACCGCTACCTCTACGTGATGGACGCGGTGAACAAGGCCAGCGCGGCCACCGGCGAGATCAAGGGCAGCTACCTGAACGTGACGGCCGCGACCATGGAGGACATGTACGAGCGCGCCGAGTTCGCCAAGGAACTGGGCAGCGTGATCGTGATGATCGACCTGGTGATCGGCTACACGGCGATCCAGAGCATGAGCAACTGGGCGCGCCGGAACGACGTGATCCTGCACCTGCACCGCGCCGGCCACGGCACCTATACGCGCCAGAAGAACCACGGCGTGAGCTTCCGCGTGATCGCCAAGTGGATGCGGCTGGCCGGCGTGGACCACATCCACACCGGCACCGCGGTCGGCAAGCTCGAGGGCGACCCGATGACGGTGCAGGGCTACTACAACGTGTGCCGCGACAGCGTCACGAAGCAGGACCTGCCGCGCGGCCTGTTCTTCGACCAGGACTGGGCCGACCTGAAGAAGGTGATGCCGGTGGCGAGCGGCGGCATCCACGCCGGCCAGATGCACCAGCTGATCGACCTGTTCGGCGACGACGTGGTGCTGCAGTTCGGCGGTGGCACGATCGGCCACCCGCAGGCATCCAGGCCGGGGCGGTGGCCAACCGCGTGGCACTGGAATGCATGGTGAAGGCGCGCAACGAAGGCCGCGACATCAAGAACGAGGGCCCGGAGATCCTGCGCAAGGCCGCGCAGTTCTGCGCGCCGCTGAAGCAGGCGCTCGACACCTGGGGCGAGATCAGCTTCGACTACACCCCGACCGACACCAGCGACTACGCCGTCACGCCGGGCGTGGCCTGACAGGGAGTACCCGACCATGATGACCAACCCCACCGGCCGCCTGACCCAGGGCCAGTTCAGCTTCCTGCCCGACCTGAGCGACGCCGAGATCACGCTGCAGATCGAGTACGGCCTCGGCAAGGGCTATGCGTGGAGCGTGGAGTACACCGACGATCCGCACCCGCGCAACACCTACTGGGAGATGTACGGCAACCCGATGTTCGACCTGCACGACGCCGCCGGCGTGCTGATGGAACTCAACCACTGTCGCAAGACCTTCCCGAACCACTACATCCGCCTGATGGCCTTCGACTCGACACGCGGCATCGAGTCGATCGCGATGAGCTTCATCGTAAACCGTCCTTCGAAGGAGCCGGGCTTCATGCTCGATCGCCAGGAAAGCAACGGCCGCACGATGCGCTACCAGGTGCGCGGCTACGCCGCCGAGCAGCCCGAAGGCGAACGCTACGGCGAGCGCTGAAGCACGCTGACGAGTCCGCCATGAACCAGCCGCTGTACGCCATCCCCGGAGCCTCCGAGGCCGTGCCGCCGGCCTCGGTCGCCGCGGCATCGGCGTCCGGCGCGACGACGGTGGCCGAGGTGCTGGCCGACAGCCAGGTGGAGGCGGTGCTCGACGAGCTGGACCGCGACCTCATCGGCCTGGCACCGGTGAAGCAGCGCATCCGCGACATCGCCGCACTGCTGGTGATCGACAAGCTCCGGCTCAACCTGGGCCTTGCGGCGCAGTCGCCGTCGCTGCACATGAGCTTCACCGGCAACCCCGGCACCGGCAAGACGACGGTGGCGATGCGCATGGCCGAGATCCTGCACCGCCTGGGCTATGTGCGCAAAGGCCATCTGGTGGCGGTGACGCGCGACGACCTGGTGGGGCAATACATCGGCCACACCGCGCCCAAGACCAAGGAAGTGCTGAAGAAGGCGATGGGCGGCGTGCTGTTCATCGACGAGGCCTACTACCTGTACCGCCCCGAGAACGAGCGCGACTACGGCCAGGAGGCGATCGAGATCCTGCTGCAGGTGATGGAGAACCAGCGCGACGACCTGGTGGTGATCCTGGCCGGCTACAAGGACCGGATGGACACCTTCTTCAAGTCCAACCCGGGCATGAGTTCGCGCGTCGCGCACCACCTCGACTTCCCGGACTACAACCAGACGGAGCTGCTGAGCATCGCCGACCTGATGCTGCAGCAGCAGAACTACCGCTTCGACACGGCTCCCGGCGCCGACGCCCGCGCGGCCTTCGGCGACTACCTGAACCTGCGCATCGCGCAGCCGCACTTCGCCAACGCACGCAGCGTGCGCAACGCGCTGGACCGCGCGCGCCTGCGCCAGGCCAGCCGGCTGTTCGCGGACCGCCACCGGGCGCTGAGCCGCGACGACCTGACGACGCTCAGCGCCGACGACATCCACGGCAGCCGGCTGTTCCAGCGCGGCTGACCCACAAGAACACCACACTGCACAGGAGCCCCCCATGGACCCCATCGAGCTCGAGCAATGGCTCTCGGCGCACCCTCCGGCGCTGGCCGACGTGATCCGGCACGTGGCGGCGGCCTGCGCACGCATCAGCCGGGCGGCCGCGCGCGCGCCGCTGGCGGGGC
>NZ_AZSN01000226.1:0-4254 GCF_000576225.1 Methylibium sp. T29-B
GCACGGGGTGGCGGCGGTGCGGCAGACGGCTCGAGCGGGAGCGGCAAGGGCACGGGTGCGGGCGGTTCCACCGGCACCACGACGGGCTTGGCCTTCGGGGGCGGCGCGATGTCGGCCGCCGGCAGCTTGGGCAGCGTGCGGTTCCAGGCGTCGACCAGCGCAGCGGCCACCGTCTTCGCCTGCGGCGTGTCGGCCCAGCCGCCATCGATCGCGAACACGCCGCTGCTGAGCACCAGGCTGCCGAGGCCGGCCGAATCGCTGGTGCCACGGCCGAACACGGAGCTCGTGATCTCGCTGGTGCGCGCGTCCACCACGCTCAGCAGCACCACCGCTTCCTTCTTGTTGTACTGGCCGCCGATGCCGCCGATCACGTCACCGAACACGCCGCCGAGCACACCCTTGCTCTGGCCGATCTGTTCGGCGAACACGATCTCTGCGCGCAGGATGTAGTCGAGCGGCTGCAGGTGCCGGGCGACCGTCGCGTTGGCGTCGGTGCCGAGCTGCTCGCGCAGCCTGCGCTCGGCCTCGAGCAGCGAGTAGGCCGCGCCGCGGTCGACCACGTTGAAGCAGCCGCTGCGGATCAGCAGGTGGCGCACCAGCGGCGCCATCGAGCGCGGCAGGCCGGCCGACATCAGCGCCTGGCTGTTGACCTCCGATTCGGTGATCGCCACGGTGCCGAGCCGCTTCTCGCAGCGCCCCACACCGCCCTCTTGCGGTGGGGCCTGGTCGGCGATGGCCATGTCGGAGGGGCCACCGATCTCTGTTTTGGAGGTGCTGCAACCCGCGATCCCGAGGGCCGCGAGCGCCACCACGGCGAGCGCGCGCAAGGACTGTTTCACACCGCTATCCTCCCACCATCCGAGCCGCGGTTCGGGCTACAAAACGTAAGCAGCGGCGTGAACCGCATGACCGGCGACACGGTTGGTGGCCGAATGCCTCCGTCGGTTCCCCGCCGTCAGGCCAGGGCGGCGAGGAAGTCGTGCACCACGGCGGTGAACGCCGCGGGTTGTTCCAGCACGCTCAGGTGGGCCGCGTCGTCGAGCACCACCAGCCGCGCCCCGGGCACGGCGTCAGCGATCGCTTGCGACATGGCCACCGGCGTGCCCGGATCCAGCGCGCCGGCGATCACCAGCGTGGGCGCGCTGATCTGCGGCAGGCGCGCGGCCGTGTCGTGCCGCATCACGGCCTGCGACGCTGCCACATAGCCGCGTGCCGACGTGCTGGCGACCCGGCGGCGCCAGCGCGCGACCGTGGCCGGCTGCGCGCTGCGGAAGTCCGTCGTGAACCAGCGCTGCATCGCCGCGTCGGCCACTGCGTCGACGCCGCCCTGCGCGACGGCGTCGATGCGCTGCTGCCATGCGTTGCGGTCGGCCTCGTCGAAGCCGGCGCTCGAGTTCGCGATCACCAGCGCCTCGACGCGCCGCGGATGGCGCAGCGCCAGCTCCTGGCCGACCATGCCGCCCAGCGACAGGCCGATCCACACCACCGGGCCGGTGTCCAGTTCGGCCAGCAGGCGTTCGGCGTCGTCGGCCAGTTCGGCCATCGTGTACGGACCGGCCGGCGCCTCGGAATCGCCGTGGCCGCGGTGGTCGTAGCAGATCACGCGGTGCTCGGCGGCCAGCGCATTGGCCAGCGCATCCCACAGGCTCACGTCGCAGCCCAGCGCGTGGCTCAGTACCACGGTGCTGCGGGGCGACGCCTTGGAACGCGGTTCGCGCACGGTGTAGTGCAGCGCGGGCGTGCCGGCGCTGCGGAAGGAGCGGCCGCTGCCGGTGTGGGCCACCTCGGTGGCCGGCAGTGGCGGCAGCGCGTGGCCCAGCTCGCGCAGCAGCTTCACCGCGATCGACATGCCGGTGTTCGCGGCCGGCACGCCGGCGTAGATGGCGGCCTGCATCAGGACCTCCTTCACCTCGTCGGGTGTCAGGGCGGTGGGGGCGTCGTCGCCGGCACCGAGGCTCGCGCCCGAGCCGCCCACCAGCGCGGCGCGCAGGTGCAGCTCGAACTCCTCCCAGCGGCCCAGCGCGCAGGTGATGGCCAGCACGATGACACGGCGGGTCTTCGCGTCCAGCCCGGGCCGTCCCCACACCTCGTGCCAGGCATAGCGGGTGATGAAGTTCTGGAAGTCAGCGGTGAAGGCGTTCGCGCTGGCGATCGACTTGTCCACCCAGCATCGCCGAGGAGGGCGCGGCGGTTGCGCAGGCCGCGTTCGAGATCGTGGTCGTAGGGGTCCATGGTGCATCGTAGAACAGCGGCCTGCGGACGGCTGTGACGAACACGCGGCGCGCGGCGCTGTTACCCTTCGCGCCCATGAAATTTCGCGACGTCGCCGCGACCGCCGTTTGCGCGGCGCAAACGCTGTTTGCCGGCTTGGCCCTGCTCGTCCTTCTGGGTCAGGTGACGTCGGCGCAAGCAGCCGACGAGGCAGCCTGCCGCCGGGTGGTGCCGGGTGCGCTGAATCCCGCGCTGCTGGTGCTGCGCCTCGACAACGACGTGATCGCGCGCCAGGACCAGGGCTACAGCAGCGGCCTGCAGATCAAGGCCGTCACGCCCAACCTCGATCCGCACGACGGCGATGCCTGCCTGTCGGGGCCGGCGCGCTGGCTGAACCGTGAGCTGGAGTGGCTGAGCCCGGCGCACTACGAGCAGCGCAACCTGGTCTTCGGTCTCGGCCAGGCCATCTACACCCCGAACGATCCCGAGCGCAGCGACCTGATCGTCGACGACCGGCCCTATGCCGGCGCGCTGCTGCTGAGTGCCGGCTACAACGCGCGGCTCGGCGACGAGCTCTGGGCCTCGCAGATCGTGCTCGGCGTGGTCGGTCCGGCCTCGCAGGCCGAGCGCACGCAGAAGCTGTTCCACCGCGTGTTCGGCTCGGAGCGCTTCCGCGGCTGGGACCACCAGTTGAAGAACGAGCCGGTGGTCATGCTGCTGCACGAGCGCTCGCGGCGCTGGGGCAGCCACGCGCTGCTGCCCGCGAGCGACAGCCTGCGCTGGGACGCGATCACGCACTGGGGCGGCACGGTCGGCAACTTCCTGACCGGCGCGAACGTCGGCTTCGAGATCCGTTTCGGCTACCGGCTGCCCGACGACTTCGGCTCCAGCCCGCTGCGGCCGGCCGGCGAGAACACCGCGCCGCTGCGCGCTGCCGTGTCGTCGGGCGGCTGGTCATGGCATGCCTTCGTGAACACCGACGCGCGCCTGGTGCTGCACGACATCACCCTCGACGGCAACAGCTTCCGCGACAGCCACCATGTGCACAAGCGGCCGCTGGTGGCCGACGTGGCTCTCGGTGTCGCCGTGCTCGGCGGTGACTGGAAGCTCGCGTTCGCGCGCAACTACGGCACCCGCCAGTTCCGTGGGCAGCAGGAGCGCCCCTCGTTCGGCAGCATCACGCTGAGCCGCGCGCTCTGAATAACTGAGGCCGTCGTCCTACACGCCGACACGCCGTCGGCCGATCGCTCCCGGCGGCGCGGTTGCCGACACTGACCTCACGCTCCGAGGCACGGTGGCCTTCCGCCGCCGCTCGCCTCGCGTGGCCCTCGATGAGGTGAGACATGAACCTGAACCCCGCCTTCACTCCGACCTGGCTTGCGAGCTGTGCCGCGGCGATCGCGCTGCTGGCCGCCGCGCCGATGCCGGCCTCGGCCCTGACCGACGCCGAGGCGATCGCCGTCCAGCGCACGCTCACCCCTGACCGCAGCGGACAGGTGCGCAAGGGCAAGGCGTCGTACTACCACCACAGTTTCGCGGGCCGCAAGATGGCCGACGGGGGCCGCATGGATCCGACGTCGAACAACGCGGCCAGCAAGACCCTGCCACTGGGCACCGTGGCCAAGGTGACGAACCTCGAGAACGGCCGCAGCGCGATCGTGAAGATCCGCGACCGCGGTCCCTATGCCGACGGCCGCATCGTCGATCTGTCGCCCGGCACGGCGCGCGAGCTCGACATGACCGAGAAGGGTGTCGTGCGCGTCGTCGTGGCCCCGCTGATCGTGCCGCTGCCCGACGGCAGCATCCGGCTCGGTGCCGGCCTGACCGAGGGCGGGCAGGCCACGGCCTCGGCGCGCTGACGCACGGCGCGCAGCGCGCGGCAAGCGCGCTGGCCCGGTCCCGGCCTCGGTTATGGTTCGCCCATGCCGTCTCGCCGAGCGCCTTGCCCGCCCTGCATCCATGCGAAGTTGCGTGCGTTGCTGGGCGCAATGCTCGCGGCCTTGCTGGTGGCCTGCGGCTCGGCACCGACCCGGCCGGGCGCGG
>NZ_AZSN01000227.1:0-4223 GCF_000576225.1 Methylibium sp. T29-B
GACCGAGCTGGCCCGGGCGCAGTGGTCGCGCGTCGAGAACCGTGACCCGGTGAAGACCTACAACCGCTGCGACTCGCCGCGCTGCGCGCGCTGGCCCGGCGATCGACTGGACGGCTCGCCGCGCGCACCGGCCTGGCCGGTCGCGCCGAAGGGCTGGTGGTCGGCCAGCCGAGTTACCTGGCTGCGCTGTCGGCGCGGCTCGCCGACGCGCCGCTCGACGCCTGGAAGGCCTACGCGACGCTGCGTGTGCTGTATGCCTACACGCCCTTCCTGGGCCGCGCGATCGTCGACGCCCGTTTCGCCTTCACCGGCACCGTGCTGCGCGGCACGCCGGAGAACCTGCCGCGCTGGAAACGCGGTGTCGCGCTGGTCGAGGGCTGCCTCGGCGAGGGCCTGGGCCAGCTCTACGTGGCCCGACACTTCCCGCCGGCCCACAAGGCGCGCATGGAGGCGCTGGTCGCGCAGCTGCTCGCGGCCTACCGACGTAACCTCGACACGCTGGACTGGATGGGGCCGGCCACGCGCGCCCAGGCGCAGGCCAAGCTGGCCCGGCTCGTGACCAAGATCGGCTACCCGGTGCGCTGGCGCGACTACCGCGCGCTGGAGATCCGCCGCGACGACGTGGTCGGCAACGTGCGGCGCGTGCGTGCGTTCGAGCATGCGCGCCAGCTCGCTCGGCTGGGCCAGCCGATCGACCGCGACGAGTGGGGCATGACGCCGCAGACCGTGAACGCCTACTACAACCCGTCGATGAACGAGATCGTGTTCCCGGCGTCCATCCTGCAGCCGCCGTTCTTCGACGCGGACGCCGACGACGCGGTGAACTACGGCGCGATCGGTGCCGTCATCGGCCACGAGATCAGCCACGGCTTCGACGACATGGGCAGCCAATACGACGCCGACGGCAATCTGCGCGACTGGTGGACTGCCGAGGACCGCGCCCGCTTCGCCGCCAAGACCGGCGTACTGGTGGCGCAGTACGGTGCCTACGAGCCGCTGCCGGGCTATCCGATCGACGGCGCGCTGTCGCTGGGCGAGAACATTGCCGACAACGCCGGCCTGGCGATCGCCTTCCAGGCCTACCAGCGATCGCTCGGTGGCCGGCCGGCCCCGGTGATCGACGGGCTGGAGGGCGCGCAGCGCTTCTTCTACGGCTTCGCTCAGGTGTGGCGCGGCAAGCAGCGCGAGGCGGCGCTGATCGAGCAGATCAAGGCCGGCCCGCATGCGCCCGGCGAGTTCCGCGCCAACGGCACGGTGCGCAACCATCCCGGCTTCTACGCCACCTTCGGCGTGCAGCCGGGCGATGCGCTCTACCTGCCCGAGGCGCAGCGCGTCTCCGTCTGGTGAGACGCGGGCTTTCTAGAATGCCGGCCGTGCCTCGGCCCTGCTCGCCTGACGACGCATGCACCCTGCTCCGCTGAACCGCCCGCTCGCCGACCTGCCCCCCGCCTGCGAGGTGCTGGTGGTCGGTGCCGGCCCGGCCGGCAGCGCGGCGGCCCGCACGCTGGCGCGCGCTGGCGTCGATGTGGTGCTGATCGACCAGCAGGCCTTTCCGCGCGACAAGGTCTGTGGCGACGGCCTGATTCCCGACGCGCACCGTGCGATGGCGAAGCTGGGCGTGCTCGACGAGGTGATGGCGCTCGCGCAGCCGGTGAAGCATCTGCGCTGCATCGCGCCGCGCGGCGGGCGCATCGACGTGCCGGGCACGCTGCCGTGCTGCCGCGCCGCCAGCTCGACCTGGTGCTGTGCCGTGCCGCGGCGGAGGCCGGCGCGCGCATGCATGCGCCGCTGCGCTTCATCGAACCGCTCGAGGACGCCGGACGGGTGGTCGGTGCCCGCCTGCAGGGGCACGACGAGGCCCGTGCGCCGCGCGAGATCCGCGCCCGCTGGGTGCTGCTCGCCAGCGGCGCAGTGCCGCAGGCCAGCCTCGCCGCGGGAGTGTGCGACCGCCGCACACCCAGCGGCGTGGCGTTGCGCGGCTACGTCAAGAACGACGCCATGGTCGGTCGCATCACCGAGCTCGAGGTGGCGTGGCATCGCCGGCTCAAGCCCGGCTACGGCTGGATCTTTCCGTGCCGCGACGGCGTGTTCAACATCGGCGTCGGCGTCGCGCAGAGCCATCGACGCGACGCCCTCGGCCGCCACCGCATGCTGGACGTGAACCTGCGCGAGGTCTTCGCGGCCTTCACCGAGGTGCACGCGCCGGCACGTGAGCTGATGGAAGGCGGCACGCTGCTCGGCGAACTGAAGGGGGCGCCGCTGCGCTGTTCGCTCGAGGGCGCGCGCCGCTCACGTCCGGGCCTGCTGGTGGCCGGCGAGGCGGCCGGCAGCACCTATGCCCTCACCGGCGAAGGCATCGGCAAGGCGCTCGAGACCGGCGTCCTTGCGGCCGAAGCGGTGATCGAAGGCCAGCGGCTGTCGCTCGGTGACGATGCCGTGCGCGCCCGCTACGAGGCCGACCTGGCGGCGCTGAAGCCGCGCTTCGCGATCTACGAGAAAGCCAGCAGCGTCAACGAGCGCCCCTGGCTCGTCGACCTGCTGGTGTGGAGCGCCCGGCGCAGCCCGCGTCGCCTGCAGCGCATGAGCGGCGTGCTCGAGGAGACACACACGCCCGCCAACCTGGTGACGGCGCGCAGCTTCCTGAGGATGGTGTTCGAACGCTGAGCGCTGAGCCGACACGGGCCTGGCGGTGTAAAGGCTTCGCATTCGCCCTGACTCCCGTCGCGGGGCTTGCTCGCACGGGCGCCCTGGGCCAAGATGGCCCGCACGGAGTCTTGGTTGTGGAGAAGGGGCCATGGCAAGGAGTGCTGCTGACGCCCGTTACGTGCTGTCGCCCGGCCTGGCGGATGCGCCCGTGCTCGACCGGCTGTGCTCGCAGTTCGTCCTCACGCTGGCGTTGCGTCACCTCGGGCGCTTCAACCTGCGGCGCGACTGGAGCGCGCTGCTGTCGCTGACCGGCCGTCACCTGGTGTGGCCGCCCAGCGTGCTGCGCCGGCTGCGCGATTACCTCGGCCAGCGCGTCAAGGCGCACGAAGCCTGGCAGGGCCACGCGGCGCTGAGCGACCTCGCCTTCATCGCCCGCCACGGCGCGTGGCGCGGGCCCTACGAGGAAGGCACGCTGTTCTTCTACATCGACGAGTACGTGAAGGACGCGCCCAAGGACCTGCTGGCCGTGCTGGGCGCCACCGCCGAGTGGTTGCAGCGCAGCGTCAAGAAGGAATCGACGCTGGTGCAGAAGAACATCGATGCGCTGGCCGGTCTGCTGCAGCTCAACCCGGCCGAGCGCGCGCTGCTGCTGTACGGCACGCTGGCGCGCTACCAGCGCGACCTGCGCGGTTTGCTCGTCGAGTTCAAGGTGTCGAGTGCGCAGGAGGCCTACGCGGCGATCGCGCAGGTGGCGGAGGTCGACGAGCGCGAGCTGGCCGAAGCCTTGCGCACCGGCTCGCGGCTCGAGCGCATCGGCATGGTCGAGAACCTGATCTCCGAGCACAACATCACCGACCTGGCTGACCTGATGAAGGTCAGCGAGCAACTGCCGCCGGTGCTGATGCGCGAGTACCAGGTCCGAGCGACCTGATGGCGGTGTTCACCAAGCCGGCCACGCCGACCGAGCTGACGCTGTCCGACTTCGAGTTCGTCGCGGCCGACGCGCAGATGCTGGTGGCGCTGCTGAGGAACGCGGTCGCGCGCCATGAACCCGGCGTCAACGTGCTGCTCTACGGGCCGCCCGGCACCGGCAAGACCGAGCTCGCCAAGGTGGCGGCGCAGGCCGCCGCGCTCGAGCTGTACGAGGTGGAGTCGGCCGACCGCGACGGCAACTCGCTGTCGGGCCGCGACCGCTACCGCTCGCTGCAGATGAGCCAGGTGTTCCTGAAGGGCAGCCCGAACGTCGCGTTGCTGTTCGACGAGGTGGAAGACGTGTTCCCGCCGCTGTCGAACGACGCCGCGCAGCTGATGGCGCGGCTGGAGCAGAGCGACAGCGGTACCTCGAGCTCGGTGGGCGGCAAGGCCTGGGTCAACCAGATCCTCGAGACCAACCCGGTGCCGGTGGTGTGGGTCACCAACCGCATCGAGCAGATCGACCCGGCGTTCCGCCGCCGCTTCCAGTACCACCTGGAGCTGAACTCGCCGCCGCCGGGCGCGCGCGAGGCGATCGTGCAGCGTGCGCTCGAGGGCGTGCAGCCGCGCCGGAATCGTGGCCCGGCTCGCCGGCCGGGCCGGGC
>NZ_AZSN01000228.1:0-4224 GCF_000576225.1 Methylibium sp. T29-B
TTTTCGGTCGGCGTCAACATTCGGAGGCCAGCCTGTTGATTTGCTCGAGGTAGACCAGCGTGGTCTGCACATCCTCGTGGCCCAACCTGTCGCGGACGTAGAGGAGCGGCTCGCCATCGAACTTGCCCTCCTTCGCCTTCTCACGGAGGAATACGAGCATGTGCACGGCATAGCTGTGCCGCAGGCTGAGCGCGGACACCTTGAAAGACACGTCCCTCCCGATGGCCCGCATCACCTCGCTGACCGAGTCCTTGTTGTAGGGCTGTCCGTCCTGGTTCAGGATGGCCACACTGTGGTCTGTTGGCGACTTGCTAGCCAAGTGGTTGCGCTCGTGCTTCACGTAGTCCCACAGGTCCTGCATCAGCGAGTAGGGGATGTGAACCTCTCGCGGCTTGTCGAACTTAATCTCCATGTCGCTGGGGTTCAGCTGCACACGAATCAGCTTTCCCCGAGCACAGTCACTTCGCGTCGCCGGATTGAACACATAGGACAAAGGGAACGTCCGCGCTTCGCAGGAGCGCAAGCCAACGCGCCACATCAGGTTGAACAGCAGCCTTGCGGCCGTATGGCGACGCAACTTGCTGCTGTTCAGGCAGCCCTGAATCGCTTCCTTCGAGAGGTACGCTGGCGGGGCTGACCACTCCCGGTCAAGGACGTCTGCCTGAGCCCGAGTCGCGTCAGCGGCTCGGGTGTGCATCAAGAAGTCAGTGTGGCGAACACGGCGCTCTTGATACCCGAAAGGAAGATGCTCGATGAGCCCCTTCCGATGCGCCCATTCGTAGAAAGCGACGACAACACGAAGCCGGTCGTTGAGCGTGCCTACGGCAACAGCCGTCTTCCCAATGGACGGGTCCTTCTTGAGCGACCAGCCTTTGTAGATGGCAACAGGTCCTTTACCGGGCGCCTGCGGGTCCGGGCAGTAGTCCCACGGAATCCCGTGCTGGGCCAACGTGGCGAAGTAATCCCAAAGCCGGCGGCCGTATGCGTCCCAGGTCTTCTCGTCGGTCGTTCTCGTTCTGCCTAGCAGCAGATGCAGCAGGAAGTCGTGTGCGGGCTGCAGCGGCTTCATATCGTCGCCCAGGATGATTGGGAACCCCGGACGAGGCTGATGCCCGTAGATGAACTTCTCGTTGGTCCATACGAGACGGGCCGCCTTCGGCGCTGGCACCTGGCCAGTGGACAGCGCAACTGTCATTGCTGGTGCTTTGGTGGCAGGAAGGGCTGAGCGCGCGGGTCTTCCAGCAGGAACCGTGTAGCTGCGCGGAAGTCACATCGCAGGACGTGCTGCACGAACTTGACGGCACCCAACCCGCCCTGGTTGTCGCTGTCATCTAGGAACATCGGCCCGGTGAGAACGAACGAGAAGTCGCGGCCGTCGATGGAGGCATGCCACCGCATTGACCGTGGGTCCTTCCGGGCTCGGAAGGAGGCATCGGGCTTCGCATAGTCGGCGAGCGCCTTCAGGAGGTCGGCGGCATTGACCTGGTTCCAGTGCGCCAGGAAGACATCAGGAACCCGCTTGAGGGCGTTCCGAGGCCTAGCAATGCTCCGGGGCTCGACCCCACTAGAAGAGTTATCCACAGGCGCCTCCGCGAAAACCTAGCGCCTTCGGCGCTGTTGGTCGTATCAAAGATACTTGGTTCAAGAATACCCAAGTCATTGAATCTACACAACATTGTCTTTCACGAATTCAGCCCCTCAGAACAGCCGTTGCAGGGCTGGCCGACGGCCGGCTTCGGGGGCGCATCGATGTGGAGCTGGATGACCGCGTGCATGCGCCGATGGTCGCCGCGATCGCGGCGCGGCGATGGCCGGAACAGCGCGGTGGGTCGGGGTCATTCATGGCCGGGCGGTTGGCGATGCTGCTGCCGAAGCAGTTTGCGCATAGGGCTCGACTGCGGCGCGTTGGCCGTTGGTTGAGGTCCGCAGATGTCGGCGTTCGCTCCGCGCGCGCGTTGTCGCGGCAGGCGCTACCCGCTGGGGGCTCCTGCTGGGGCGGTCGGCCTGGCAGGCCGACTGCACTGCGATGCTCGCGCCAGGGTCGTGCCGCAGAACTCACTGCGCGCCCTGCGGTCGCTCCGTTCAGACAACCGCGGCAAGTCAGACCACGAAGCGCGCTGGCGCGCGCCGACCCTGGCGCTGCGCTTCTCGTCGCCCCAGACATCGCCCCCAGCGGACAGCGCCTGCCGCGACCACCACCGGTGTTGGCGTGCGTGGGAAACACTCGCAGTGGTTCAGCAAAGGCGGGCTTGGGCAAGCGGCGGTGCGCCTCCGCGGCGCCGAGCGCCGAGGCGAAGCACCGCCGCCTGTCCGGGCGCGCCTTTGCCGCACCGACCGCCGCCACGAAGAGCTCCGGAAGACCGCCCGATCCGAGAGAACCCGCCCTCAGTGCACGGCCGGCTCCCGCCACTCCACCGCCCCGAAGCCATCGGCGCCGAGCAGCGTGTAGTAGATCCCCACCGTGCCCAGCGTCTGGGAGCGGTTGCCGGCGCCCGGGTAGTTGGCGTCGCGGTGCGACCAGACGTACTTCACGCCCACGGCGTGCCGCTTGTGGAGGCGCCAGTTGAAGGCGGTGTCGACGCGGGTGATGTCGTCGCGCCCGGCGGCGCGGTTGGCGATGCTGCCGAGAAAATACTTCTGCGCCTGCAGGTCGACCGAGGCGCGGTCGCCGGCGATCAGCCGCAGCGCGAGGCTCAGGCGCGGCGCCACGCCGTAGTGGTAGTCGCGGTCCTCGGTGGTGCGGCGCAGGGTGCTGGCGGCCGAGTAGCCCAGGCCGGCGAGCACCGTGCCCTGCAGCGCCAGCCGCTCGGAGGCCCACCACTGCCCGGTCGTGCCAAGCGACAGTGCGGTGGTCGAGAGGTTGAAGATCTGCGGCGCCAGGTAGTCGTAGCTACCGTACAGGCCCCACAGGCCGCGGACGGTGTCGCCGATCGCGTAGTCGGTGCCGAACAGCAGGCCGCGGGTGGCCAGCGTCTCCACGCCGTTGGCGGTGGAGGCGGCGGCATGGAAACTGAAGTAGTCGAACGGGCGGCGGTAGGTGTAGCCGTCCTTGCCCGGCAGGCCGTAGTCGAGCGCGAAATCGATCACCGCCTCGTCGCGCTCCAGGTCGCGCGACGTGCCCAGGTTGTCCTGCGCCGCGCGGGCGACGCCGAGGCGCAGCCGACTGTAGTAGACCGGATCGTTGTCGACGAAGGCGCCGTCGAAGCGGGAGCCGAAGGTGAGGCGCGTGAAGCCCAGCGAGGGCGAGATGCCGGCGGCGATCGCCTCGCGCCAGGGGCGCGACAGACCGCCCGGGCCGTTGAGCACCAGGTGCGCCATGCGGAACAGCGGCTCACCGAGAAAGCTGCCGGCGATGCCGCTGGCGATCTGGTCGTTGTACGACGGCGGCGTCTGCTCGCCGAAGATCTCCCAGCCCACGCTGCCGGCGAAGGTGTAGCCAGCCGCTTCCCAGTAGCTCAGGCCGCTCGCGCGGGCGGCCCCGTGGTACAGCGAGCCTGGTAGGGGTGGGCGAACTGGTTGATGTCGAACGGGTCGTTGTCTTCCACCCAGGGCCCGCGCAGGTTGCGGCGGATCGACGCACGGCTGACGTCGTAGTCGGACGTGCCGCTGAAGCGCCGGTTGTAGCGGTTCAGCAGAAAGTCGAAGCCGATGATCTGCAGGGCCGGGATGACGTAGCTCTTGTCGGGGGTGGCGGTAGCACTGGCGGCAGATTCCGGCGCCGGCGGTTCGCTCGCGCGATCGCGCAGTTCCGTCCCGATCGCGCCCGGCGTGTCCGGTGCGCCGAAGGACGGCGCGGCGAGAAGGAGGCCGAGCGCGGCGATCACGCACGGCCAGGTTCGGGGCAGCCGTGTGCGAAGGAGAGGGACCAGGGGCATGGGCGCATGCTCTCCGACGCCCGCCGCACGGTCTGTCGGACGACGCGCCCGGCGCGTGTCGGACGGCGCTCGCTGCGGCGGCCGACAATCGCGGCCATGGCGAAACCCATCCCCCGTCTGACCGCCGCGGAAATCGAGCGCGTGATCGCCACCGCATGGGACGACCGGCCGCCGTTCAGCGCGGTGCTGCGCGAGCACGGCCTGTCGCACGGCGAGCTGGTTCAGCTGCTCAAGCGCGAGCTCACGCCCAATGCCTACAAGGTCTGGGTCGCGCGGACCAAGGCGGCACCGGCACGCCGCGCGCCGCCGAAGGCCGCGCGCTGAGCCGGGGTCAGCGGCCTGGCCGGCG
>NZ_AZSN01000229.1:0-4224 GCF_000576225.1 Methylibium sp. T29-B
GGCATCGAGCTCGACCACCGGCCGGTCGGCCGCCCGAACTATGGCGGCCACATCGAGCGCATGAACCGCACGCTGATGCAGCGGCTGAAGGGTCTGCCCGGCGCCACCGGCAACTCGCCGCGCGGCCGCAAGGCGCGCAAGCCCGAACAACGCGCCTGTCTGACCTTGGAGGAATTCGAGCGTTGGCTGGCCCTCGAAGTAGGCGAGCGCTACCACCACAGCGAGCATCGGGGCCTGTTCCGCTCCACCCCCTTCGCGGCATGGCAGTCACTGGTTGAACAGCGTGCCCCACGCCAACTGGCGCCTGGGCACGATGAGGCCATGAAGCTGCTGATCAACTTCATGCCGCTGGCCCACCGCTCGATCCAGGCCGATGGCCTGACCATTTTCTACATCCGCTACTGGAACCCCGTGTTCGTCGTCTGGCGCGAACAGCGGCAGAGGGTGAGGGTGCGCTACCACCCCGAGGACCTGTCGAGGATCTTCGTCAGCGCCGACGGGCGCAACTATGTGCAAGCGAACTACGCCGACCTGCGGCGCCCTCGCATCACGCTGTGGGAGCAGCGTGCCGCCGTGCGAGCCCTCAGGGCGGCGCATGTGCCCCGGGTGTCCGAAGAGCATGTCTTCCGCGCCATCGGTTCGCAACGACAGATCGTGGAGCAAGCCGAGCGATCGGCACGCCGGGCGCGCCGCAACTCGAAGGCGCCACCGGCGGCGCCTTCGACTGAACTTCAGACCCGCGACTCTGGGCAGCCGACGGAAGTGGACTACAGCAAACCGGTGACACCCTACGCCGTGGAGATCTGGAAGTGATCGTGCGCGAGCGCTCCCACCTTCATCCCGCAGCGAGGCAGATGCTCGACCTCGACGACGAGCAGCGGGTGCGGGCGTTGCGGACCGACCGCTGGATCGACTACCCACGCGCAACGCAGGCGCTGCAACGGCTGCAACGGCTCCTGGACACCCCGCAGCGAGAACGCATGCCCTGCATGCTGCTGCACGGTCCGTCCAACATCGGCAAGACGCTGATCGTGGCCAAGTTCCTTCGTGAACATCCGCCTGCCTTCGACGCTGTGCGCGGCGTCGAGCACAGACCCGTGATCAGCCTGCAGATGCCGCCGTCTCCCGATCAGCGGCGCTTCTACCGGGCGTTGCTGACGGCAGTGGGGGTACCCCAAGGCCCCAATTCGACGTTGGCGAGCCTGGAGCAAGTGGCTTGCGACATCCTGCGCCGAATAGGGCCGCGGCTGTTGATCGTCGACGAGGTGCACCACCTGCTGGCTGGCAGCGCACGGGAGCAGCGCGGCTCGCTGAACTTGCTGAAGTACCTCTCCAACGAGCTGAGGATGGCCATCGTTGCGGTCGGCACGAGCGAGGCGCCGGTGGCGTTCCAAAGCGACGCCCAGATCCACAGCCGCTTCACGCCGCTTGAGATGCCCCGCTGGAGCGAGAGCGAGGAGTTCCGCCGCCTCCTGGCTGCGTTCGAGGCGGCACTGCCGCTGAAGCGGCCATCAGAGCTGACCCAGCGCCCGCTGGTGCAGTACCTGAGTGCGGTCAGCGGTGGGCTGCTTGGCGAGGTCTCGCGGCTGCTCAACGATGCGGCCGAGGCCGCCATCCGAGACGGCAGCGAGCGCATCACCCTGGGGCATCTCGAGCATGTGGCAAATCGGCCGTCGTGATCGACCCTGGCCTGTGGCGCATCGACCGTTTGAAGGCGAGGCCTTTGGTAGCTGGTTCGGCCGCATGGCATCGCGCTATCGATTGACGGTCGACGAACTGGCGTCATCGGCGGGAGTGACGGAGATCTTCGCCGATGAGCAACTCTCGTGGCTCGAGGTGCCAGCGCCCAGGGGAGGGGACTGCGAGGTTCTGGCAAGGCTTGCGCGCGTGAGCAACGAAATCATCGCTGCGCTCGGTCCGCAGGGGCCCTGCCGAGTAGACAGGACCTCCCGTTCTGCCACTCCTGCTTGTTCCTCAATCCCTTGGATGTCACGGCGCCATGCTGGCCAGCTGGTTGGTTGCATGGGCACGAATTCGTCTGCGGCAAACATCCAAGCGAACCGAGCTGGGTGGGAAGGTCAACGGTGCGCAAGCATCGCAACATGGGGCGGCTCTTGAGCTACCTCAGCCGGCGTCGGCAAGCGATTGACAGACGTCGGTGTCCAGAGTTCAGGCTCTCTTGGCGACGCTAGCACGGTTCACGGACGCCGTTAGCAGGGTTTGCGGATCTCAACATCCTGGCGCCCATCTGCAGAGGATCCGGGTTCAACATGAAGTCGATCGCGTGCGCCTCGGCGCCCCTGGCCACGTGTCGCCTGATGTGACGCGCCAATGACCGATAGGTCGTCGTCGCATCGTCACCGGCCCAGTAGAGGCTGTGCTTACCGCGAGTCGACGCTGCGCCCTGGCGACTGTGCGTTGCTGGACGGACGGCGTTTGCGCACTCGATGGTGGACAGCCGCGCCACGCTGATGCTCACTCGCAGAGGCTGCGGGTCGCGGGTGATCGCCGAGCCAGGATTGCCGAGGTTCAACTCAGCGCACCAGGCGCCGACGGAGTCCAGAAGGATCCGGTCGTGTGCCCGCTGGGCCTGGTGATCGCCCGGCGATGGCCGAATGACACCCGCCAGCCGTTCCAGCCACGTCGCGACCACCGACATCGGCGCCGTCTCATCGTGCCGCATGGTCGGACGACGGCACGTCTGGCCGGTGAAGTACGCCATGCGGCCACACCGGCAGTAACCAGCGTTCATGTGGTGCAGGACCACCTGGTCGTCGGCGAAGAGCTCCCCGCAGTTGCAGCGGTCGTCGAGTTCGCAGCCGTGAATCGGGCAGGTCTGCAGCAGCCTCAGCGAGTACAGCGCGCTGTGGTACCCCCGAGCCATGCACGTCCTGCAAACACGAATACCCGGGGCGATGAGCGAGCGAACCGACCTCGGCAGGCGGCCCAGGTGAGCCCATGCGAACACCGCTTCCTGCTCGCCCAACGCCTGCGCCAGGGACCGCATCGACAGCGCTTCGACGCGAGCGCCGCACAGGCCGTCAACCGCTTCGTTGTAGAGCAGGTTGACGTGCCGTGGGATGCCGGCTTGGTCAGCCCCGCGGCCGCAGAACGCCAACTCCTTGGGCCGCAGCGCGTTCAGCGACATCGCTCGTTGAACCGTGTGCCAGAGCGAGGAGTAGGGCAGGACACTGCCCTGGTGCCAGGTCAGCCGCGCGGATGGGCCGGTGGTCATGCACGCGATCCGCTGCGCTTCAAGCGCGGCGACAAGGCCGTCACGATGGCCATGAGTGCCTGATGACCGCAGCCGGCGACGATGCGTCGCCACGAGTCGATGGACATCACATCCCGAGGTTCAGCGCCGCCGGCGATGCGCAGCAGGGCATGCCGGGCGGCCTGTGCCACCGTCTTCATCGGGAACTCGATGGGGCCCTCGTACTTGGCAGGCAGTTCGAGCACCATCGCCTGCATCAGCCTTCGGCATGGTGGGCCATCCTGAACCCACCGGCCCACGCTTCGGGCGCGAGGCCCGCCGTGAACGAGATTCCAGAGCGGGGTGGCCACTCGGTCCCCTCGTCGTAGCCGGACAGGACGAAGCGAAGTTCGTCGACATCCCGGATGCCGTGGAACGGCGCCGAGGCCAGCATGAAGCGGGCCGCGACGTGCGCACCGCCGGACATGGCCATGCCAACCGGTTCGTCGAACACCTGGAGCGAGGCGACCGAGAAGACGCACAAGCGGATGCGCTCCTTCTCGAGCAGGCTGTGCAGCTCGACCAGCCACAGCCACTCCCGCTGCGTCATGCCCTGCGCTTCGTCGATGACCAGGACCAGGAAGCGCCCGCCGCCCTGAGACGCCAGCTCTGCCCAGCGCTCAATGAGCATGTGCTGACGGTCGAGGGGGCTGCGTGCTGCCTTGGCCAGGGGGTGTCGGCTGGCGTGCAGCAGGTGGGCATGGAAGCGCCCGACCGAGGCCGCGCCGCCGGAGTCAGTGTGGCTCCATACGACCATGGGGACGTGGCCGCCGCAGCGTTGCGACAACAGCGACTGCAGCCAGTGAGCCTCATCCACTCGGCCAAGCTCAACAGGCTCGACCCGTACGCCTACATCCGCGACGTGCTCGAGCGGCTGCCCACGCAGCCGGCCAGCCGGATCGAAGAGCTGCTGCCGCATCGCTGGGCGCCGGCGTTGTCCTGAGCATCGCTCCGGTCGTCAAAACGGGTTG
>NZ_AZSN01000230.1:0-4118 GCF_000576225.1 Methylibium sp. T29-B
GATCGACGCCGCACGCGCGCCCGACTCGGCCGCACAACCGGGCGCCGAGCCGCCGGGCGTGACCGCCCCGCACGACCACGCGGTCGTGCTGCGCATGCTGGGCGCGCGGGTGGAGCCGCTGATGCAGCGGCTCAGAGCGGTGAGAGGTCGATGGCGCCGGCTGGCGTGGGACTGCGCGGGGGCGGAGCCGCGGGTGTGGCGGACGTGAGGCCGATGGCGCCCAGGTCCATCGGCGCCAGCCCGCCGGGCCCGGTGGCTGGCAGGTCGTAGGCCGACATCAGCGAATCGCGGAACCGCGCCTCGCTGAAGCGGCGCTTCGCCGAGGCGCGTGCGGCCTCGCCGATCTCGGCACGCAGCGCCGGCAGGTCGATCAGTTGAGCGATGCTGTGCAGGATCTCTTCCTCGTTGCGGCACAGGAAGCCGGTTTCGCCGTGGCGGATGATGTCGCGGTGGTCAGGCGTGTCGATGGCCACACAGGGCAGCCCGACCGCCATCGCCTCGGCCAGGAACACCGGGAAGCCGCGCGTCCGCCCGGGCGCCAGGTAGATCCAGCCGGCCGCCAGCCGCGAGGCCAGGTCGGCGTCCTGCCGGACGTCGTGCACGCTGACGTCGGCCGCGCTCAGGCGCACCAGCGAGTTCTGGTCGGTGTGGCCGATCCAGTTGAAGCTCAGGCGCAGCGCCTTGTCGCTCAGCAGAACTGCCAACTGCGCGAACAGTTCGGCCGCACGCGGGTCGTGGACCCGGCTGCCGGTGACGATCAGCGGGTGCGGCACCTCGTGGCGCTCGACCTCGAAGAACGCATCGGCCACCGGGCTCTCGGCCACGTCGATCGACTGCGTCTCGGTCTGCGTGTGCAATACCCGCGCCTCCTGGGCCAGGCTGGTGATGGCGCGCAGGTCGCGCAGCGAGCCGATCACCGGCCGGAGCGACCACAGCATCAGGTCGCCCACCCGTCGCAGCGAGTCCAGCGACTTCGAGCCGTGCGGCGAGTAGTACATGGGCACGTCGAGACCGATCGAGCGCGCCACGTAGGAGCCGATCAGCGAGGGCAGGAAGCCGTGCAGGTGCACCGCCTTCACGTCCTCCGCGGCAACGAGGATGTCGCGCAGCGCCTGCATGGCGGCCTGGGCACGCTGGCTCACGCCGCCGTGCGCCGGCACCAGCACGAGGTCGATGCGCGCATGGAAGCGCGGGAGCTGGTAGCGGTAGCGCAGGTCGTCGGCGACCAGCACGGTCTGCTCCAGACCGCAGTCGGCGAGCGTCTCGGTCGCGGGACCGAGGAAACTGAAGATCTCGTCGGTCAGCGGGCCCACCAGGTGCACCACGCGGCCCGTGGTCGCGACGGGCGGGGTTCGAACGCCTTGCATCGAGGTCTCTTCAGTTCGAACGGCAGCACGACGTCGCGCGGGCTCCCCGGCGGCCCGCGCCGCGCGCTTCAGCGCGCACCCCGCCGCGTGGCCACGACGGCGATCGTCTGGAAAAGGATCCACGCGTTCAGCCACAGCGAACGCCGCCCGACGTAGTAGCGGTCCATCGCGACCCGCTCCGCATACGAGGTCTCGTTGCGACCGCTCACCTGCCACAGGCCGGTCATGCCGGGCCGCACGCTGAGGTAGTGCCAGCGCACGCGGCCGTAGCGGGTGAGCTCGGACACCGTGATGGGTCGCGGGCCCACGAGGCTCATCTCGCCGCGCAGCACATTGAAGAGTTGCGGCAGTTCGTCGAGGCTGGTGCGTCGCAGGAAGTCACCGACCGGCGTGACGCGCGGGTCCTTCGTGAGCTTGTGGTCGCGCGCCCATTCGGCGCGGGCCTCGGCATCGTCGCGCAGCACATCGGCGAGCATCTGCTCGGCATTGACATACATGCTGCGGAACTTGAGGCAGCGGAACAGCCGGCCATCGCGGCCCACGCGATAGTGGCCGAAGAAGATCGGAGCCCCGTCGCGGCGCCAGATGAGCCAGGAGACCAGCAGCATCACCGGGCTCAGAAGCACCAGGATGATGAATGCGAGCACCTGATTGAACACCGTGTTCACCGCGTCGAGCGCAGAGTGGCGCGGGCCGGTACGGCCCTTCACCCGCAGAGCGTTGAACACGTAGGACGCAGCAGTCATTCGATATCTCCCATCGACCGATTTTGCGGCAGTATTGCTGCAGTGCAAGATCCAAGCCAAAAATGACGTGGGAGTTACTTGCGATTACGGCTTTGGGGGTCCTTCGCCGTTTCGGAGCGCTTCAGAGCCCGTTGTTGTAAGAGCATGTGGCGGCGCGAAGACCGCGCATCGAACCGGCTCGTTCTCATAGAGCGTTTCGAGCCTGCTTCGATCTGCGGGATGGGAAGCGATGGGCTCTCCGGGTAGCGAGGCGCGTGCACGGCACGCTGCATCAGGCACATGCGGCACCTCCACGGAGCTTCGACGGCAACGCGATCCGAGTACCCCGAAAAACTACATGTTTTGACACACTGCAGCAATTGAGCAACACTGCATCGAGCGGGCTCCCTCAAACTCATTGCATCGCGCGCACCTCGAAGCGCAGAGCCCTCAGGAGACAGCATGAATCTGAAGTCCTATCTCGTTGCCGCGCTGGCCACTGTGGCCCTGCATGCGAACGCCTTCGTCGGCAACTACACCGAAGGCTCGTTCACCTACAACTCGGGCAAGCAGTTCACCGTGGCCGACGTGTTCAATTTCCAGCTGTCGGCCCCGTCGACACTGCAGACCACGCTCGAGATCACCAAGAGCAGCGGCATCCTCGGCCTGGGCCTGTTCGACGCCGACGACAACCGCTATCTCGGCGGGCTGCTGTTCGGTGGGTCGAACGGCACCACGGCCACACAGAGCTTCGCCAACCTCTCCAGCGGCAACTACTACTACGGCGTGCTCGGCGGTTTCTTCCCGAAGGGCAGCTACAGCCTCCAGTCGGCGGCCACCGCCGTGCCGGAACCAGCGGCCCTGTTGCTGGCCCTGATGGGCGCGGGCGGGCTGGCCGTTGCGGCCCGCCGCCAGCGCAAGTCGGCCAAGGTCGCCCGCTGAGTGTCGTTCCGGGCTCCGGTGACGTGCCCGCACGAGGCGCCCTCCGGGGCGCCTTTGTCTTTTGCGGCATCGAACGGATACAGCCGCACACCGCTGTTGTCGTCGCTTTCGTCGTGATCGCGCACCAGTCTTGCTATGGTCAGGGTTATCCCGCCTCTCTCATCCGATGAAGCTTTTCAACCCCTCCGCCTCCAGCCGCCGCCGTCCGCGCGCACGCCTCGCGCTGCTCGCGACCTGCAGCCTCGTGGGGCTCGCTGCGTGCGGTGAGCGCCAGGAAGCCCGCAGCTCGCAGGTCGCGGCCCGCGTGGGCAGCGGCGAGGTCTCGATCCACCAGGTGAATCTGGTGCTGCAACGGCAGGCCGACCTGCGGCCCGAGCAGGTCGAGGTCGCCAGCCGCACCGCACTGGAGCGCCTGATCCAGCTGGAGCTGGCCGTGCAGAAGGCCGGCGACGCCAAGATCGATCGCGACCCGCAAGTGGTGCAGGCCGTGGATTTCGCGCGCCGCGAGGTGCTGGCGCGGGCCTACATCGATCGCCTGGCCGACAGCGCGGCCAAACCCACGGCGCAGGACATCGACCGCTTCTACGACGAGCGCCCCGCCCTGTTCAAGACCCGACGCCTCTACTCGGTGCAGGACATCGGCATCGCGGCGCCGGCAGAGGCCGTGCCGGCCCTGCAGGCCAGGCTGGCCGCCGCAAAGTCGACACCCGCCCTGCTGGCGGAGCTGGCAGGCACGGGCCTACCCTACTCGCTGAGCTCGGCCACCCGACCCGCCGAGGACTGGCCCCTGCCGCTGCTCGACCGGCTGGCCGGCATGAAGGAAGGCGAGGTGGGCTTCCTCGTGCAGCCGCAGGGGCTGCGCGTGCTGGTGCTCACGGCGGCCGCACCGGCGCCCCGCAGTCTGGACGAGGCGCGCGCCAGCATCGAGCAGTTCCTGATGAACGAACGCAAGCAGCAGAAGGTGGATGCCGAGCTGAAGGCGCTGCGCAGCACCGCGGAGGTCCAGTACCTGGGTCAGTTCGCCCAAGCGGCACCGGCCGGCGCCGCGGCGGCCGCCCTCCCGCCCGCAGTGCCCGCGGCTTCG
>NZ_AZSN01000231.1:0-4062 GCF_000576225.1 Methylibium sp. T29-B
GCGCGAGCAGCGCGGCCTGGGCGCGGCCCAGCGCGTCGGGCAGCGGCAGCACGGCCGCTCGTGGCCCGACCAGCGGCCGGCGAGCCGCACCAGTTCGGCCAGCGTGTAGACGTGCGGGCCGACGCATTCCACGACCTCGGGCGCCGGCGACACCAGGCTGCGCACGATCGCTGCAGCCACGTCCTCGACCCACACCGGCTGGAACCTCGCGTCGGCGCCCGCCAGCGGCATCAGCGGGAACACCGCCTGCAGCTGCGCGAACAGGTTCAGGAAGCGGTCGCCCGACCCGAAGATGACCGATGGCCGCAGCACCGTGAGGTCGAGCCCGGCTGCGCGCAGCGCCGCCTCGCCGACGGCCTTGGAGCGCAGGTAGTTCGAGGGCGCGTCGGCCGCGGCGCCGAGGGCGCTCACGTGCACCACGCGCGGGACGCCGGCCACCTTGCAGGCCCGCGCCAGCCGCTGCGGCAGCGCGACGTGCACCCGCTCGAACTCCTCGGCGCTGCCGTGCAGGATCGCCACCAGATTGATCACCGCGTCGCGGCCGAACAGCAGCCGCGTCAGCCGCCCGTCGTCGTGGAGGTCGGTCTCGACCAGCTCGACGGTCGGCAGCATCGCCAGCCGCTTGGCGCGCTCGGCGCGACGGGTCGGTACCGTGAGGCGGGCGCCCGCTGCACCGAAGTGCTCGACGAGCTTCTCGCACAAGGCACTGCCGACAAAGCCGGTGCCACCGAGGATCAGCAGGTTCTTCATGGGGCAGGCTTCGTCAGGGCAGCTCGCGCTCGGCCGGATCGGCCGCGCCGGGGTGCGGGCCGATCGCGCTGCCCAGCCGCGCGCGCAGCGACTGCGGCTGGCCGCTCAGCAGCGCGGCGTAGTCGGTGGCGTTGGAGAGCACCTTCTTCACGTAGTCGCGCGTCTCGGTGAAGGGAATGTTCTCGGCCCAGGCCGCCGCGTCCAGCGACGGCCCTTCGCGCCACTTGCGCGGCCGGTTCGGGCCGGCGTTGTAGCCGGCCGCGGCCATGGCCTGCGAGCCGTCGAAGCTGTCGAGCACCATCTTCAGGTAGCCGGTGCCGAGCCGCAGGTTGGTGCCGTGCTCGGTGATGCGGTCGTGCGTGTAGTCGATGCCCAGCTTGCGGGCGGTCCACTTGGCGGTGGCCGGCATCAGCTGCATCAGCCCCGAGGCGCCGACCGACGAACGCGCGCTGGTGATGAAGCGCGACTCCTGGCGGATCAGGCCGTAGACGTAGGCCGGGTCCAGCCCCGCCTCGCGCGCGCGCGCCACCACATCGCTGCGGTAGGGCGTGGGGAAGCGCTGTGCCATGTCGACCTGCTCGCGGGTGCGCTCGCTGGTGTTGATGCAGCGGTCCCACACCTGGCGCTCGCAGGCCAGCTGGGCAGCGGCCAGCAGCTCGCGTTCGCCCATGCCGAACAGAGAGAAGTTCCACTCGCGCACGCCTTCGCTGCGCAGGTCGAGTTCGATCAGCAGCAGCGCGCGCTTCAGGCCGGGGTGCTGGGCCGCGGCGTTGCGCTCCTCGGGCGTGAGCGGTGCCGGTGCGGCGGGCAGGACCAGCGGTTGCCCGAGGTCTTCCATGGCCAGCTTGCCGTAGAAGTGCAGCGGACTCGCGATCGACGCGAGCAGCTCGCGCGCCTGCGCACCCAGCGCGACGCCGTCCTGGCTGCTGCCGGCCAGCGCCTGCAGCGCGCGCGCCTTCCAGTAGATCCACGCGGGCTCGCGCTGCTCGCTGCTGCTCATCGCGGTGACGGCCTGCATCACCTGCTGCCAGCGGCCCGCGCCGTTGTTGGCGCGCAGGGCGGCGCGCAGCTTCCACGCCAGCGTGTCGTCGGGCAGCGCCACGTCGACGTTGCCGGTGCGTGTCAGCTCGGCACGCTGGAAGTGGTCGGAGGCGCTGGTGCTGAGCTTGAGCGCCGCCTGCTTGCCGACGCTGGCCCAGACCCACGCGGACAGGTCCGCCGGCAGCCGCGCGGCCCAGCGATCGTTCATCGCGGTGGCCGCCACGTCGGGGTCGTTCGCGGCGCTGCGGATCAGCGCCAGCGCGGTCAGCTCGCTGGCACCGCGGCCCTGCGTCGCGGCCTTGCGCGTCAGGTAGCGCTGCGGGTTGTCGTTCAGTTCGCCGACCGCATTGGCCATGTCGTCGCCCAGCATCGCGGCGGCTTGGCGGGCCATGCGGGGGCGGTTGGCCTCGACCGCCAGCCGCGTCTTGCGCCAGACGTCGTCGCGGCCGATCCGCTTGGCATCGAACAGCGTGCTGGCCAGCAGCGCGCAGCCGTCGTCGGCATCGCGTTGCGCGAACCAGGCGGCGCGGGCGTCGTCCGTCACGTCCTGGCCATCGAGGTGCCGCGTCAGCAGCGCGTAGCAGCGCACCTCGCGATCGTCGTCGAGCTTGAAGCGCGGGTATTCCGCGCGGAAGTTGCCCCAGTCGCGACGGCGGCCCAGCTCGAGCAGCCAGTCGTTGCGCAGCCGGTCCTCGACATAGGTGCCCGGCCAGCGCGCGTAGAAGGCATTCAGTTCGTCCTGCTGTGCGTCGGCGAGGCGGTTGCCGAGTTCCCAGTAGTCGGGCCACATCGCGAGCGGGTGGTTCGCGGCCAGTGCCGCCGCACGCGTGGCCGCCAGGCGCGGCTTGTCGCGCTTGCGCAGCGCCTCGCGGGCTTCGAGAACCGTGTCGTTGGCGGTCTGCGCGGCGACCGGCGCGGAGGGCAAGGCCAGGGCCCCGGTGATCGCGGCAAGGGCGACCGCGCGGAGCAGGATGTGGCAGCGGAGGGGTGTCGGGGTCTGCAGGGTCATGCCACGGAGGGAGCCGTCACGATGGGCTTCGGTTCCGCTCGAATTTTACGCAGTCACCGGGTGCGTGCATCTGACATGCTGCCGAGCGCAGGGTCAATCGAACTCGGTCTCGCCGATGGCCTGGCGCGTCGACGCGCCCTGCGCCTGCACCCAGCTCGCGAAGCGCTGGACCTCCGCACGGTCGCGCTTGCTGCCGGCGATGATCAGCCAGTAGCTGTAGGGGCTGCGGGTGCGGAAGGCCGGCCCGAAGGGTTCCACCAGCTCGCCGCGCGCCAGCGATTCGTCGACCAGCGCCAGCCGGGCCAGCGCGATGCCCTGGCCGGCCAGCGCAGCCTGCACCTGCTGGTAGGTGAAGTTCAGGTAGATCCAGCGTCGCGGCTCCAGCGCAGGCAGGGCCTGCACCGCCAGCCAGTGCCGCCAGCTGACGAACTGGGTGCTCGCCTGCAGGCTGTCTTCCTCCAGCAGCGTGTGCAGCGCCAGGTCGGCCGGTGTGCGCAGCGGCGGCGCGGCGCCGCTCGCGGCCTGCTCGAGCAGGCGCGGGCTCGCCACCGGCGTCAGCGTCTCGCCGAACAGCCGCACGGCGCCGGCCGGGGCGCGCTGCGCGCTGCAGTAGCGGATCACGATCTCGACCTCGGGGTCGTCCAGGTCGGCCAACCGGTCGTTGGCGTCGATGCGGATGTCGAGGTCGGGGTGGTCGCGCTGGTAGGCCTCGATGCGCGGCAGCAGCCACAGCGAGGCGAACGACGGGAAGGTGTTGAGGTTCACGCCGCGCCGGCCGCGCGCGCTGCGGATCTGGCGCACGCCGGCATCGAGCCGCTCCAGCGCCGGCGTCACCGCAGCGAGCAGCGCGACACCGTCGCCGGTGAGGGCGACGCTGCGGGTGCCGCGGGTGAACAGCGAGCTGCCGACCTCGTCCTCCAGCGACTGGATCTGGCGGCTGATGGCCGGCTGCGTGAGGTGCAGCTCCTCGGCCGCGGCACGGAAGCTGAGGTGGCGCGCGACGGCCTCGAAGGCGCGGATCGGGCCGACGGCGAGCGGGCGCTGGCGTGAGGTATTCATGCGTTCATGTCATCAATTGGGGCCGCGATCTCATTGGATCGTGGGCCGGTTCTTCACGATGATATGACGCATGGATCCACCAATACAGGGTCCGAGGGAGCACGACATGAGCATGCAGCAATCGCAAGAATCGATGGGCCGGACCGACCCCGTCTGGCGGCTGGTCCGAGGCCAGACGCTGCGCCTGCAGGCCGCCCGCAACA
>NZ_AZSN01000232.1:0-4050 GCF_000576225.1 Methylibium sp. T29-B
CCACGTCGGGCGGGCCGCGAGCAGTTGCGCCCAGCGCGCCTCGCGCGAGCCCGGCGCGCGCGGCAGCTTCACCACCAGCGGCGGCTCGCGCAGCGCCAGCTCGTCAAGGAAGCCCTCGACCGAGGAGATGTCGGCGAAGCGGTGCAGCCGCTCGGTGTTGGCCCGCAGCTCGGCCGCGGTCTGCGGCCCGCGCAGCATCAGCAGCGTGAGGATCGCCGCGGCCTGGCTGGGCACGCCCAGCACGCGCTGCAGGTTGTGCTCGTAGCGGGCCACGCGGCTGCCGCTGACCTCGATCACCAGGCTCAGGCGCTTGAGCTCGTCGACCGCCGCGAGCACCTCGCTCTCGGTCGCATTGATCACCGGCTCGCGCGCGGTCTTCTGGTTGCAGCCCAGCAGCAGCGTGTTCAGGCTCAGCGGGTAACTGTCGGACACGGTGTGCTGCTTCTCGACCAGCACCGCCACCACGCGCTGCTCGATCAGCGACAGCACGCGCAGCGCTGCCCGCGCGGGCCGGCGCTCGCCGGCGTCAGAGGCCGAATCCATCGTCCGCCTGCAGCACCGCGCCGTTGATGAAATGGCTCTCGTTGGCGCACAGCATCAGCAGCGCGGTGTCCAGGTCCTTGGGCTGGCCGACGCGCTTGCGCGGCATCATGTCCACCAGCTTCTTGCCCTGCTCGGTGCCCCAGTGGTGGTGGTTGATCTCGGTGTCGATGTAGCCGGGGCACAGTGCGTTCACATTGATGCCGTAGCGGCCCCACTCGAGCGCCATCGCGCGCGTCATGTGCACCACCGCGGCCTTGCTCATGCAGTACACGCCGATCTGGCCCAGCACCTTGAGCCCGCCCACCGACGCGATGTTGACGATGCGCCCGCCGGTGAAGGTGCCCGGCGCCGCACCCTTGGCGCGCGCGATCATGCGCTTGCCGACCTCCTGCGCCACGAAGAAGGCACCGCGCGTGTTGGTGTCCATCATGTAGTCGTAGTCCTCCGGCGTCACGTCGATGATGCGTTGCGTGGTGCTGACGCCGGAGTTGTTGACGAGGATGTCGATCGCGCCGCATTCGGTCTCGGCGTGGGCGACCGCGGAGCGGATGCTGTCGGGGTCGGTCACGTCGACGCCGACCACGTGGCGTCGCCGCCCAGGCCCTCGATCTCGGCCCTCAGGGTCTTCAGCCGCTCGATGCGGCGGCCACCCAGCACCACCGCCGCGCCGGCGGCGGCCAGCGTCAGCGCGAACTGCGCGCCCAGGCCGCTGGAGGCGCCCGTCACCAGGGCCACGCGGCCGGACAAGTCGATGGTATGGCTCATGGGGTCTCCGTTCGTCGCCGTGTCGTGTTCTGTGCCAGCCAAGATATCACGCACACGCGTCAGCGCTGTCACCCGGATGACGCCGTTGCATCCGATCGCGCAGCGACTGCGTATGCGACTCCAGCAGGGCCTCGGCACCGTCGCTTCCGGGTGAGGGTCGGACCTTGCGGTCCCACCGCAACCCTGAGGAGACAGCATGCTCGACATCACCCCCCGCGCAGCAGCGGCGCCCTGAAGCTCGTGGTCGCGGCCTGCGCACTGAGCGCCGCCGGCAGCGCCGCGCTGGCGTCCAGCCACCGCGAAGCCCCGTTCATCACCACCGCCCCGAAGGTCGACGCCACGGACTTCTACATGTTCCGCAGCTACGAGACCGGCCGCGCGAACTACGTGACCCTGATCGCCAACTACCTGCCGCTGCAGGACGCCTACGGCGGCCCCAACTACTTCAAGCTGGACCCGAACGCGCTGTACGAGATCCACATCGACAACAACGGCGACGCCAAGGAAGACCTGACCTTCCAGTTCCGCTTCCTGAACGCGCTGAAGGACGTCAAGCTGCCGGTGGGCAACAAGATGGTGTCGATCCCGCTGACGCAGGCCGGCGCCGTGTCCAACGTCAAGGACGCGAACCTCAACGTCGCCGAGACCTTCACCGTCGGCATCGTGCGCGGCGACCGCCGCTCCGGCAGCCGCGCCTCCATCACCAACGCCACCGGCGGCAGCGCCACCTTCGACAAGCCGGTCGACAACATCGGCGTCAAGACCCTCGCCGACTACCCCGCCTATGCCGCCCAGCACGTCTACAGCGTCAACATCCCCGGCTGCAGCGCGCCCGGCAAGGTGTTCGTCGGCCAGCGCAAGGACCCGTTCGCCGTCAACCTGGGCACGATCTTCGACCTGGTCAATGCGCCGGCCAGCGTCATCACCAACCCGGCGAACCTCAATGCCGCGCCGAACACCATCGACGACAAGAACGTCACCACGCTGGCGCTCGAGATCCACAAGGACTGCCTGACCGCCGGCAGCGACCCGGTGATCGGCGGCTGGACCACCGCCAGCCTGCGCCAGGGCCAGCTGCTGTCGGGCGCACCGAAGGCCGGCTACCAGACCGCCTCGCTGAACGCCGGACCCTGGGTGCAGGTGTCGCGCCTGGGCATGCCGCTGGTCAACGAGGTGGTGATCGGGCTGAAGGACAAGGACCGGTTCAACGCCTCCAAGCCGCAGAACGACACGCAGTTCCTCGACTACGTGACCCACCCGACCTTGCCGGCGCTGCTGGGCCTGGTGCTGGCGGACGGCAATGCCGCCGCGCTGGCGCCGACCAACCTGCCGCGCACCGACCTGGCCACGGTGTTCCTGACCGGCATCGCCGGCGTGAACAAGCCCGCCACCGTCACGCCGGCCGAGATGCTGCGCCTGAACACGGCGATCGCACCGGTGCCGCGCGCGCAGCAGAACCGGCTCGGCGTCGCCGGCGAGGTGCTGCGCGTCGGCGGGCCGCAGAACCTGGCGCAGGCGGTCGACCTGGCCGGCTACCCCAACGGCCGGCGGCCGAACGACGACGTGGTCGACATCTCGCTCGTCGCGGTGCTGGGTGGCTTGTGCGTGATCAACGGCGACGGCAACGCGCTGGGCCTGAACGGCGTGCCGGGTGTCAGCAGCCTGAGCTCGCAGTGCAAGCCTTCGAGCGTGCCGCTGGGCGCCACCTCGGCGGCGGTGCACGATGCCGTCGACCAGGCCACGGTGCCGTTGCTGAGCGCCTTCCCCTACCTGGCGACGCCGATCGGCGGCACCAGCCACTGACCCCGAGGAGCACCCCATGAACACCACACGTTTGCGGGCCGCGCTCCTCGCCGCGGCCGCCAGCCTCGCGCTGGCGGCCTGCGGGGGCGGAGGCGGTGGCTCGGCCGAGGACAACAGCGTGGCGCCCGACAGCGCCAGCGCCAGCAACCAGGGCTTCTTCGACTACATCGCCAGCCTGGCCAGCCGCATGCTGGACGACAGCGAACCGGTCGACGTGAGCGCCGTCACGATGCCGCCGGACAACGTGGACGACCGCGCGCCCTACCCCACGTCGATCGACGAATGAGCGTCGGCCGCGCCTGCCGGCGCGTGCCGGCCTGGCTCGGGCTGCTGGCGGTGGCCTGTTCTGCGCAGGCCGCCGCGCTGCGGCCCGCCAGCGACGACGAGATCGTCGAGACCCTGCCGACGCTCGGCACCTACGTGAGCGAGCAGCGCGCGCTGCGGCGCCAGCTGTCGGCGCAACCGCGTGACGCGAAGGCCGCACTGGCACTGTCGCGCAGCCTGCTGGAGCGCGCCCGTCACGATGGCGATGCTCGGCTCGCGGGCCAGGCCCTCGGCGCGCTGCGCGCCTGGGAGGCCGATCCGGCGCCGCCCGCAGAGATCCGCCTGCAGCGCGCCACGCTGCGCCAGTACCTGCACGATTTCGAGGGCGCCGCCGCCGAACTGCAGGCCTTGCTCGCCGCCACGCCGCGCCAACCGCAGGCGCTGCTGACGCTGGCGACCGTCTACCGCGTGCAGGGCCGCTACGCCGATTCGGATGCCGCCTGCGCCCGCCTCGCCGACGCCGGCCAGCCGCTCTACGCCCAGGCCTGCCAGGCCGAGAACCAGGCCCTGCGCGGCGAGAACGAGGCCGCTCGGCGCCGGCTCGACGCCCTGCTCGCCGCGCCGCCCGGCAACCCCGGCTGGCGCGCGTGGATCCACACCACGCTCGGCGAACTG
>NZ_AZSN01000233.1:0-4023 GCF_000576225.1 Methylibium sp. T29-B
CCGTCGCGCCTGCCGCGGCGGCCTCGGCGGCGCCCGCCGCCGGCAGCCCGGCGAAACGCGACCTCGCGAGGCGCTGGGTGGCACTGCAGCAGGATTCGTTGGACGCCGCGGCGCGCAGCATCGTCGAGGCACCGGCTCGGCAGTTGCTGGGTGCGGCCGAACCGGTATTGCGAAGCAAGGTGCCGGCCGACAAGCGCGATGCCGTGGCGAAGCAGCTGCAGGACGAGGCGCGCAAGTACGCCGACGAGCTCACGCCGGTGGTACGCAAGCGGGCCCAGGAGCTGGCCCAGAGCCAGATGCTGGCGGCGGTGGAAGAGAAATACACCGAGGACGAACTGCGCCAGGTCGTCGGCTTCTACGAATCGCCGGTGTTCAAGAAGCTGCAGCAGACGCAGCCGCCGATCGAGCAGGCGCTGGGCCAGAAGCTGCTTGCCGGCGTCCAGCCGACCGTCGAGACGAAGGCCAAGGCGCTGCAGGCCACGATGGCGAAGATCCTCGGCGTCTCGCCCGCACCGGTCGGCGGTGGCGCGAGCGCGCCGGCCGGCAGCGGCCTCAAGCCGTCTGCGCCGAAGAAGCTGGGCGCCCCGTCCGCCGACAAGCCCTGACCGGCCGTGACACGCGCTACAACTTTTCCGCCGGGCCGGCCACGCTGCCGGAGCCGGTGCTGGCCCAGGCGGCCGCCGAGATGCTCGACTGGCGGGGCAGCGGCATGGGCGTCATGGAGATGAGCCACCGCGGCCGCGAGTTCGACGAGATCTTCGCGCGCACCGAGTTGCGGCTGCGCGAGCTGCTAGCCGTTCCGGCCGAGTTCAAGATCCTCTTCATGCAGGGCGGTGCGATCGCCGAGAACGCGATCGTGCCGATGAACTTGTCCCGCGGCGGCGTGACCGACCACGTGGTGACCGGCCTGTGGTCGATCAAGACCCGGCAGGAGGCGCTGCGCTATGGCGAGGCGCACGTCGTCGCGAGCAACGAGGCCGACGGTGCCGCCAACCACACCACCCTGCCCGCTCCCGCGACCTGGCGGCTCAGCGCGAACGCGAGCTACGTGCACGTGTGCAGCAACGAGACCATCAACGGCGTGGAGATGCACGAACTGCCCGACCTGCGGGCGCTCGGGTGCGACGCACCGCTCGTGATGGACTGCTCCTCGCACATCGGCTCGCGGCCCATCGAGTGGACACGCGTCGGACTCGCCTACGCCGGTGCGCAGAAGAACATCGGCCCCTCCGGCCTGACGTTGGTGTTCGTGCGCGAGGACCTGCTCGGCCATGCGCTCCCCTTCTGTCCCAGCGCCTTCGACTACGCCGTCGTCGCCGCGAACGGCTCGATGTACAACACGCCGCCGACGTACTCCATCTACATTGCCGGCCTGGTATTCGAGTGGATGGCGGCCCAGGGTGGCGTGGCGGCGCTCGAGCAGCGCAACATCGAAAAGCGACGCTGCTGTACGACGCAATCGATGGCTCGGCCTTCTACACCAACCGCGTCGCGCGCGAGGCCCGCTCGCGCATGAACGTCCCCTTCTTCCTGCCCGACGACCGGCTGTATGCCCCGTTCCTGGCGGGCGCCGAGGAGCACCGCCTGCTGCAGCTCAAGGGGCACAAGAGCGTGGGCGGCCTGCGGGCCTCGATCTACAACGCCATGCCGCTGGCTGGAGTGCAGGCACTGGTGACCTACATGCGAGAATTTGCGCAACGCCATGGCTGATTCCGCTGCCTCACCCCTCGACCCCGCGCTGCTGGGCTTGCGCCAGCAGATCGATGCCGTCGACCGCGAGTTGCTGGCCCTGCTGAACCGCCGTGCGTCGCTAGCGCAGGAGGTAGGCGGCATCAAAAAGCGCGAAGGCTCGGTGGTGTTCCGCCCCGAGCGCGAGGCCCAGGTGATCGACGGCCTGAAAGCCTCGAATCCCGGCCCGCTGCAGGCAGACAGCGTGGCACCGATCTGGCGGGAGATCATGTCGGCCTGCCGCGCCCTAGAGACGCCGACGCGCGTGGCCTACCTTGGCCCGGCCGGCACCTTCAGCGAACTCGCGGCCCTGGGCTACTTCGGCAGCTCGATCGTGCGCGTGCCCTGCGCCAGCATCGATGAGGTGTTCCGTACCACGACCGCAGCCGCGGCCGACTTCGGCGTCGTCCCCGTCGAGAACTCGACCGAGGGCGTGGTGGCGCGATCGCTGGACCTGCTGCTGACGACGCCGCTGTTCCTGATCGGCGAGACCAGCCTGTTCGTGCGCCACAACCTGCTGCGCCAGACCAATTCGCTGGCGGGCATCCAGGCCGTGTGCGCGCATCCCCAGGCGCTCGCGCAATGCCACGGCTGGCTCAGCTATCACCTGCCCGATGTCGAGCGCCGGCCGGTTGCCAGCAATGCCGAGGGGGCCCGGTTGGCTTCGCTCGACCCCGGCCTCGCCGCCGTGGCGAGCGAACGTGCCGGCAGCGAGTTCGGACTGCACGTCGTCGCGCCGGCCATCCAGGATGACCCGCACAACCGCACCCGCTTCGTGATCGTCACGCACCCCGATCGGCACCCGCAGCCCAAGGCCTCCGGCCACGACTGCACCAGCCTCGTGGTGTCGGTCAACAACCGGCCCGGTGCGGTGCACGACATGCTGGTGCCGCTGAAGCAGCACGGCGTGTCGATGACGCGCTTCGAGTCGCGCCCCGCCCGCAGCGCCGATCAGTGGGAGTACTACTTCTACATCGACCTGCAGGGCCACCCCGACGAGCCGGCCGTCGCCGCGGCGCTGGCCGAATTGCGCGCGGCCTGCTCCTTCTTCAAGCTGTTGGGCACCTACCCGCTCGACGTCCACTGATTGCCGCCCCATGTTCAACCAACTCGGCGTGATCGGTTGCGGCCTGATGGGCGGCTCGTTCGCGCTGGCGCTCAAGCGCGCCGGCCTCGTGAAACGCGTGGTCGGCTACAGCAAGTCGCCGTCGACCACCGAGAAGGCGAGGCGCCTGGGTGTGATCGACACCGCGGCCGAATCGGCGCTGCTGGCCGTCTCGGGCTCCGACCTGGTGCTGCTGGCCGTGCCGGTGGCGGCCACCGAGGCCACCTTGAAGGCCATCCGCCACCTGGTTGAGCCCGGCGTGATGCTGATGGATGTGGGCAGCACCAAGCGAGATGTGGTCGACGCCGCTCGGCGGGTCCTGAAGGACAAGGTTGGGTGTTTCGTGCCGGCCCATCCGATCACCGGCAAGGAAGTCTCGGGGATCGAGAACGCCGACGCCTACCTCTACGCCAACCGCCAAGTCATCCTGACGCCGCTGGCGCAGACCGATGCGGCGCTGGTGCAGAAGGCCACCGACGTATGGGCCGCCATCGGCTGCCAGGTGCTCAAGATGAGCCCGGAGAACCACGACGCCGCATTCGCGGCCGTCAGCCACCTGCCGCACCTGCTGGCCTTCGCCTACTTCGCCTCGGTCGCCAAGCAGCCGGCCGGACGCGACTTCCTCTCGCTGGCGGGCCCGGGTTTCCGTGATTTCACCCGCATCGCTGCCAGCGACCCGGTGATGTGGCGCGACGTGCTGATGAGCAACCGCGAAGAGATCCTGAAGCAGTCGCAACGATTCCGCCACACGCTCGATGCACTCGAGCACGTGATGAAGCTCGGCAACAGCGAGGCGCTCGAAGACCTGATCCGCAACGCCTCGGAAATGCGTGCCGGCTGGCAGATGAGCAGCCCGAAGCCGGGCGGCAGCCGCTGAGCGTGGCGACCCCACGCGCCTTCCTCGACATCCCCCGCTCCAGGCCGCGGGCGGCACGGTGCGGCTGCCTGGCTCCAAGAGCATTTCCAACCGGGTGCTGCTGCTCGCCGGCTTGTGCGCCGGCCGTACGCGGGTGCTCGACCTGCTCGATTCCGACGACACCCAAGTCATGCTCGACGCGCTGCGCGCGCTCGGCTGCGACATCGAGACCGACGGCGCGGCGCGGGTCGTCACCGGCCTCGGCGGGCGGCTGGCCGTGCGCGAGGCCCGGCTCTTCCTCGGCAACGCCGGCACCGCGATGCGGCCGCTGGCC
>NZ_AZSN01000234.1:0-4013 GCF_000576225.1 Methylibium sp. T29-B
CACCGCTTCGCGCACCGAGTCGATCTGCAGCAGGCCCCAGCCGCCGGCAACGTGCGCCGCCAGCACGCCCAGCACCAGCCCGCGCCGCGCGCCCTGCGTCAGGCCTTCCGACGAGGCGGTGGGCAGCGGTGGGGGCGCGACGCCGTTCGGCAGGGGAGGCAAACCAGAGCTCATGAGAAGTCTTGGGGTCCGCAGGACCGGCGAGAGGGCGCCTCGGTCAGAGCCGGTGCGCCGAGGGCTCGGCGGGACGGCCGAAGCCGGAGCAAACCATTTTAATGCGAATCATTCGCATTATTCAAGTGACTTCAACGGCATCGGCTGCGCCGGTCCTGTCCGGCAGCGAGGAGCGCACCGAGTGCGCGACGGCGCGCTCAGGCCGCGCGCTGTTCGAGCAGGTGGCTCGGCGTGTCGACCTGCGCCAGTGCCTGGGCCAGGTAGGGCAGCGTGTCGCGCAACTGGGCGTGCAGCGTCCAGGGCGGGTTGATCACCACCATGCCGCTGCCGGCCAGGCCGAAGCCCTGCACGTCGAGCGGCTGCACGGTGAGCCGGGCATGCAGCCAGCCCTTGGGCGCCAGGTTCTGCAGCCGCTTGGGCAGTTGCGCGGCCTCGATCCGGCTGACCTGCGGGTACCAGACCAGAATCACGGCTTCCGCAAAGCGCTGCAGCGCCTCGCGCACGGTCGCGACGAGCCGGGCGTAGTCGGCCTTCAGCTCGTAGGACGGGTCGATCAGCACCACCGCGCGGCGCGAGGGCGGCGGCAGCTGGGCCCGCAGCCCGGTGAAGCCGTCCTCGTGGTGGACCTCGGTGTGCGGCCGGTCGGCATGGTGGGCGGCGAGCGTGCGCAGGTCGGCCGGGTGCAGTTCGAACAGGCGCAGCTCGTCCTGCGGGCGCAGCAGCCGGCGTTCGAACTCGGGCGAGCCGGGGTAGCGGCCCAGGCCCCCATCGGGATTGAAGTCGCGCACCACTTGCACGTAGTCGGCCACCATGGGCGGCAGGTCGCTGCGGTCCATCAGGCGCGCGATGCCGTGCTCGAACTCGCCCTTCTTCAGCGCCTCGGGCGTGCCCAGCGAGTAGCCGCCAGCGCCGGCGTGGGTGTCGATCAGCCGGTAGGGCTTGTCCTTCTGCGCCATGTGGCGCAGCACTGCGCACAGCACGGTGTGCTTGAGGACGTCGGCATGGTTGCCCGCATGGAAGGCGTGTCGGTAGGCGAGCATGCGGTGATTGTCGCGCGCCGGGCAACGCGGCCCTCGCGCGTCAGTCGCGGCGGTGCCTGCCCATCACCGCACGGAACAGCTCGGGAATGCCGACCTCTCGCGGGCCCGGCTGCAGCACGCCCGTCTCGCCGGCCGCGATCGTGCCCGGCTCGCGCACCGCGAGGTAGACGCCGCAGTAGCCCGACTGCAGCATCATCTTCGCGGCCTGGTTGAAGCCCATCACCGCGTTGAACTTGTAGCAGGGCTGGCGTGGCGCGGCGACCGCCAGCGCGCAGTGCGGGAAGCGCAGCACGTCGCCGATCCACAGCTGGCCTTCCCGCAGGCCGGCGAGCGTGAGGTTCTCGCCCATGAAGCCGTGCGGCAGCGCCTCGTCCCATGGCGCCACGCGGGCCTGCGCGCGCACCGTCTGCCAGAACGCGTAGTGCTCGCTGGGGTAGGCGTAGACGGCCTTGTCGAGGCCGCCGTGCACCGTGGGGTCGGCCTGTTCGTCGCCGGCGAGCCCGAGCCGGCCCACCCCCACCGCGCCGCTCACGCCGCGCTTGCCGATCGCGCTCAGGACGCGGCGGTTCTCGCCGACGTCCAGCGGGCGCGCCGCGGCGACGTTGACGCTCAGGACCCGCAGCGCGTTGCTCATGAGGACGAGGACTCCGTTTCGGTATGGACGGCGGCGGCGCGCCCTTCGACCGCCACCGCCTTGAAGCTGGCCACCATCGGCTGACCCGGCGCCACCGCCAGGGCCTGTACCGAGCGTTGCGTCACGAGCGCCCACAGGCGCTCGCCCGGCGCGCCGCCCGGGCCGAGCGCCAGCTCCACCGCGGCATACGGCGCCTCGCGCTCGATCACGCGCAGCACCGTGCCGGCGAGCTGGTTGCTCGCGCTCGACGCCAGCACCTCGCGCTGCAGCGCCACGTCGCGGGCGCGGATGCGCAGCCGCACCGCGGCGCCGGGTGCGGCGGCCACCTGCGGCACCGTCACCCGCTGGCCGGCGACCATCACCGTGGTGAGCTGCCAGTCGCCCAGCTGCTCGGCCACGCTGCCGGCCAGCACGCTGCCGGCCTCGAAGCGACCGACCAGCGGGCCCAGTGTCAGGTCGGACAACAGCTCCAGCGCCGGGCCCTCGGCCGCCACCCGGCCGTCGGCCAGCAGCACCACGCGGTCGGCCAGGCGCATCACCTCGTCCATCTGGTGGGTGACGTAGAGGATGGGCAGGTTCAGCCGTGCCGGCAGCGCGGCCAGGTAGCCCAGCAGCTCCTGGCGGCGCGGCGGGTCGAGCGAGGCCAGCGGCTCGTCCATCAGCAGCGCGCGTGGCTTGCCCAGCAGCGCGCGACCGAGCGCGACGCGCTGCCGTTCCCCGCCCGAAAGCTGGTGCGGCCGGCGCGCCAGCAGCGGCGCGAGGCCCAGCAGCGCCACCACCTCGTCGAGCGCGGGTCCAGCGGCGGAGGCCGGCGCGCGCTTGGCGCCGTAGAGCAGGTTGGCGCGCACGTCGCGGTGCGGAAACAGCCGACCGTCCTGGAACACGACGCCCAGTCGCCGCGCCCCGGGCGCCAGGTCGGTGCCGGACGCGGCATCGAACAGCGTGCTGCCGTCGATAGCGACGCGGCCGGTCACCGGCCGCAGCAGACCTGCGGCCGCCTGCAGCAGCGTGCTCTTGCCGGCACCGCTGCGGCCGATCAGCGCCGTGATGCCCTGCGGCGGCACGTCGATGCGCGCCGTCACGCCGGTGTCGCCGCGAGCGACGCTCACGTCGATCAGCAGGCTCATCGCTGCCCCAGCCAGCCGGCCACGCGCCGGTGGCTCCACTGCGCCAGCGCCAGCGCGGCGAGCGCCAGCAGCACCGAGCACGCGACCAGCCGCAGCGCGGCAGCCTCACCGTCGGCGCTCTGCAGCGCGCTGTAGATCGCCAGCGGCAGTGTCTGGGTCTGGCCCGGCACGTTGGAGACGAAGGTGATGGTCGCGCCGAACTCGCCGAGCGAGGCCGCGAAACCCAGCACCGCGCCCGACAGCAGGCCGGGCGCGGCCAACGGCAGCGTCACGCTCGCGAAGGCATCGAGCCGCGAGGCGCCGAGCGTGCGCGCGGCATCCTCCAGACCGCGGTCGACGGCCTCCAGCGCCTGCCGCACCGCGCGCACCATCAGCGGCAGCGCCATCACCGCGGCGGCCAGCACCGCGCCGCGGAAGCTGAACACGAAGCTGACGCCGAGCCATTCGTGCAGCCAGCGGCCCAGCGGGCCCTGGCGGCCGAAGCCCAGCAGCAGCGCATAGCCGATCACCACAGGCGGCAGCACCAGCGGCAGGTTCACCGCGGCCTCCAGCAGCGCCTTGCCGGGCCAGCGGCCGCGCGCCAGCGCGAGCGCGAGCAGCAGCGCGACGGGCAGCGTCAGCGCGGTCGCGGTGGCTGCGACCTGCAGGCTGAGCCACAGGGCCTGGAGTTCGAGCGGGGTCAAGGGGGTCTCGCCCGCGCGGGCGGGCGGTGGCGGTCGGAACGGGTCCCGACTGTGCCAGACCGGTGGGCGCCGCGGCGCGATCAGGGCGCCGAGAAGCCGGCGGCCTTCAGCAAGGCACCCGCCTCGGCGCCGAACAGGTGTTCGTAGAAGCGGTGGGCGGCCGGCCCGGCACCGGTCAGCAGCGCGGCGGGGTAGCGGATCGGCGGATGGCTGTCGGCCGGGAACAGCGCCACGACCTGCACCTTGCGCGAGGCCAGCGCGTCGGTCCGGTAGGTGATGCCGAGCGGCGCCTCGCCGCGCTCCACGAAGGCGAGCGCGGAGCGCACGTTGTCGGCGCGCGCGAGGCGTGGCCCGG
>NZ_AZSN01000235.1:0-3980 GCF_000576225.1 Methylibium sp. T29-B
GCGCGCACAACCTGAAGCGCTTTGCGACGTATCGCGGCATCTATCCACCGTTTCGTAAGTTCGCAGTTGAGCTCGACCCAACTAGAACACAAAACGATGTGTTGATAAGAAAAAAGGCCCGTCTCCTCTTGGAGAGCGGGCCTTCAATCAACAAAAAAACAACAAGGTGCCGGTTAGAACGGGATGTCGTCGTCCATGTCGTCGAAGCCGGTGGCCGACTTCTGCGGGGCCGGTGCAGGCGCCTGGCGCGAGGCGGCCGGTCGCTGCGGCGGGCGCGCCGCGCGCTGCGGGGCCTCGCCGCCGCCTTCGTCACCCCGGGAATAGCCGCCGCCACCGCCGTCGTCACCGCCACCCATGCCCTCGCGGCCCCCGAGCAGCTGCATCTGCTCGGCAATGATCTCGGTGGTGTACTTCTCGGCGCCGTCCTTGTCCTGCCACTTGCGGGTCTTCAAGCGGCCTTCGACGTAGACCGGGCGGCCCTTCTTCAGGTACTCGCCGGCGATCTCGGCCAGGCGGTCGTAGAACACCACGCGGTGCCATTCGGTCTCCTCGACCTTGTCGCCGCTGTCCTTGCTCTTCCAGTTGCGGGTGGTGGCAAGGCTGATGTTGCACACCGCCGAACCGCTGGGCGTGTAGCGCACCTCGGGGTCGCGGCCCAGGTTGCCGATCAGGATGACTTTGTTGATGGAGGCCATGCCGCTGCTCCCGCGCAGTAAGGAGAAAGAAGGGATTCGGAGGGGTCCGCGGCCCGGGAATCCGGGGCGGCCGATGATTATGCCCGCCACCCCGATGGCCCTGCGCCCGCTTCTTGCATGAGCCGGCCCAGGCATCATCCGTGGGTGCGCGGGCCGCCGCTCGCGCACCGTCGCACCGTCCCGCACCCTTGAAGAAGCAACCCGACTTCACCCAGGCCGTTCGCCAGGAACTGGTCGACTGGCGCGCCTGGCGCGATCGCGCTGTGGTGCTGGCGTACGCGGTCGCCGCGGGGCTCGCCGTGGTCGGCTTCACGATGCTGAGCGAGCTGGCGCTCGAGGGCTTCGGTGCCCTGCGCGCCCTGCACCCGCTGCTGCCGCTGGTCTGGATGCCGGCGCTCACCGCGGCGCTGGTGTGGGTCACGCTGCGCTGGGTGCCGGGGGCCGCCGGCTCCGGGATTCCGCAGGTGCTGGCGGCGCTGGACACGCGCACCTCGCCGTCGCAGCGTGGGCTGTTCGTGTCGCTGCGGCTGAGCGTGGCCAAGCTGGTGCTGGCGTCGGGCGCGCTGCTGGCCGGGCTGTCGGCCGGGCGCTAAGGACCATCGGTGCAGGTGGCGGCCGGAGTGATGCTGCATGCACGCCGCTGGCTGCCGTCGCGATCGAGCGTCACCGACCACGGCCTGCTGATCGCCGGCGGCGCCGCCGGCATCGCCGCCGCCTTCAATGCGCCGCTGGCCGGTGTGGTGTTCGCGATCGAGGAGCTGTCGCGCAAGATCGAGAACCGCAACAGCGGACTCATCATCACCGCCATCGTGCTGGCCGGCCTGGTGGCGGTCTCGGCCTTCGGCAACTCCACGTACTTCGGCGTCATCCGCGTCGGCCGGCTCGACAGCGGCGTGCTGCTGCCCGGCCTGCTGGTGGTGCTGTGCGCGGGCCTGCTGGGCGGCCTGTTCTCGCGCCTGCTGATCGTGTCGATGGTCGGTGCGCCCGATCGCTTCTGCGCGCTGCGGCGGCGCCATCCGGTGCGCTTCGCGGCCGGCTGCGGCTTCGTGGTGGCGCTGATCGGCATCGTCAGCGGCGGCCTCACCTATGGCAGCGGCTACGACGAGACCAAGGGCCTGCTGGACGGCGAACCCGGCCTGCCGGTGCTGTTCGTGCTGCTCAAGTTCATCAGCACCTGGCTGTCGACCTGGAGCGGCGTGCCGGGCGGCATCTTCGCGCCCTCGCTGTCGGTCGGCGCGGGCATTGGCGCCGACATCGCGCAGCTCACCGGCTCGCCGGCCGGCGCGGCGCTGATCGCCATCGGCATGGCCGGCTTCCTGGCCGCCGTGACGCAGGCGCCGATCACGGCTTTCATCATCGTGATGGAGATGGTCGACGGCCACGCGATGGTGCTCAGCCTGATGGCTGCGGCGCTGGGGGCCAGCGGCGTCTCGCGGCTGCTGAGCCGGCCGCTGTACGCCGAGCTGGCCGAGCTGCAGCTGCGACGCCTGCCGGCCGTGCCGTCGACGATGCCGCCGGACTCGGGCACCGCCACCACCGCATTCCAGGACTCCGCTCCCGGCAGGCCCTGACGCCCGCGCCCGGCCGGCACACGCGGGCGCTCCGCTAGCATCCGCCCCGTGACCCCGCCGCGAACCGACCCGACCCTGCCCGCCACCGACCCGCTGAACGTGCTGCAGCAGGTGTTCGGCTACACCGCCTTCCGCGGACACCAGGCCGAGATCGTCGACCACGTGAGCGCCGGCGGCGACGCGCTGGTGCTGATGCCCACCGGCGGTGGCAAGAGCCTGTGCTACCAGGTGCCGGCGATCGCGCGCCACCGCGCCGGCCACGGCGTGGCCGTGGTGGTGAGCCCGCTGATCGCGCTGATGCACGACCAGGTCGGCGCGCTCGAGGAAGCCGGCGTGCATGCGGCCTTCCTCAACTCCTCGCTCGAACTCGCCGACGTGCAGCGCATCGAGCGCGAGATGATGAGCGGCCGCCTGGTGCTGCTGTACGCTGCGCCGGAGCGGCTGACCACGCCGCGCATGCTGGGTCAGCTCGACTCGCTGCACGAGCGCGGACTGCTGAGCCTGTTCGCGATCGACGAGGCGCACTGCGTGAGCCAGTGGGGCCACGACTTCCGCGAGGACTACCTGGGCCTGCACGTGCTGCACGAGCGCTATGCCGACGTGCCGCGCATCGCGCTCACCGCGACGGCCGACGAGCACACGCGCGCCGACATCGTGTCGCGCCTGCAGCTCGAGGACGCGCGCGTCTTCATCAGCAGCTTCGATCGGCCGAACATCCGCTACCGCGTGGTCGAAAAGGACGATCCGCGCAAGCAGCTGCTGCGCTTCATCGGCGACGAGCACGAGGGCGAGGCCGGCATCGTGTACTGCCAGTCGCGCAAGAAGGTCGACGAGACCGCGGCCTGGCTCGAGACGGAGGGCATCACCGCGCTGCCCTACCACGCCGGGCTCGACGCCGCGGTGCGGCAGCGGCACCAGAACCGCTTCCTGCGCGAGGACGGCATCGTGATGGTCGCGACCATCGCGTTCGGCATGGGCATCGACAAGCCCGACGTGCGCTTCGTCGCCCACCTCGACCTGCCGAAGAACATCGAGAGCTACTACCAGGAGACCGGCCGCGCCGGCCGCGACGGCGAGCCCGCCGAGGCCTGGATGGCCTACGGCCTGGCCGACGTGGTGAACCAGCGCCGCATGATCGACGACAGCCCGGCCGGCGAGGAGTTCAAGCGCGCCCAGCGCGGCAAGCTCGACGCGCTGCTGGCGCTGGCCGAGGCGCACGACTGCCGCCGCATGCGGTTGCTCGATTACTTCGGCGAGCCCAGTCGGTCCTGCGGAAACTGCGACAACTGCCTGAATCCGCCGGCGGTGTGGGACGCCACCGAGGCCGCGCGCAAGCTGCTGTCGTGCATCTACCGCTTCGGTCAGCACGGCCGCGGGCCGCGCAGCTTCGGCGCCGCTCACCTGATCGACGTGCTGCGCGGCAAGGCCACCGAGAAGGTCGCACAGTACGGCCACGACGGCCTGTCGACCTTCGGCGTCGGCGCCGACCTGTCCGAGCAGCAGTGGCGAGGCGTGCTGCGCCAGCTGGTCGCGCTGGGCCATGTGGTGTCCGAGGGCGAATACAACACGCTGGCGCTGACCGACGGCGCGCGCGCGGTGCTCAAGGGCGAGGTGCAGTTGCTGCTGCGCGTGCCGAGCGACACACCGAAGCGCGGACGCCTCGCCCGCGGCGGTGGCAGCGCCGGCCGGGGTGCGAAGGGCAGCGGCGCGCCAG
>NZ_AZSN01000236.1:0-3911 GCF_000576225.1 Methylibium sp. T29-B
TGGAGTTGGAGGCCGCGGGCCGCGTGCGCGCCATCGGGCGGGCCCGCGCGCAACGCTGGCTGGCGCCGCCGCTGGCCGGATTCACGACGAACTTGTTACTCCCTGCCGCGCTGCCGCTCACGTAGATTGGGTTCCACCGCATCGGCCACGACGCGCAACGAAAGGAACCTGACCATGAGCAGCAACAGCAGCACCCTCCGGACCACTCCCCCGGCGCGCACGGCACCCGCAGAGATCGTGCGCGAGTACGGCCCCTTCGACGGCGCCGAGCGCATCCACGGCGTGACGCACGACGGACAGCGCGTGTGGGCCGCCACCGGCGAGCGGCTGGTGGCCTTCGACCCCGCGAGCGGCGAGACCACGCGCACGCTGGCCTGCGCCGCCGGCGCCGGCACCGCCTTCGACGGCAAGCACCTGTACCAGATTGCCGAGGCGCGCATCGACAAGATCGACCCGGCCACCGGGCGGGTGCTGGCGTCCATCCCCGCGCCCGGCGAGGGCCGCGACTCGGGGCTCACCTGGGCCGAGGGCAGCCTGTGGGTGGGGCAGTACCTGGACCGCAGGATCCACCAGATCGACCCCGCCACCGGCAAGGTCCTGCGCACCATCGAATCCAACCGCCACGTGACCGGCGTGACCTGGGTGGACGGCGACCTGTGGCACGGCACCTGGGAAGGCGACGAGAGCGAACTGCGCCGCATCGACCCGGCGAGCGGCAGCGTGCTGGAGCGGCTGGAAATGCCCGCCGGCACCGGCGTGAGTGGGCTGGAGTCGGATGGGGCCGGGCTGCTGTATTGCGGTGGGGGGGCGAGTGGGAAGGTGAGGGCGGTGAGGAGGCCGAAGCACGACCGCGTGTGAATCGAACGGCTGCATCACAGAACACCGATCGGCTGTGAGCAAAGGATCTTGAGTCCTTGGGTAGACCGCCAAATCCTTCCGAAAACCCAGTATTGATGCGGGTTTGCGGCTTCTCCTTGCACACGGGATTTCGTGCACATGCGCCAAATGAGGCCCCCTCGCGTGCACATGATGCCGTAGGCCCGCAATCCTTTGCACGCCCAGCGTTCATGCGGCTTGGCGGCGCGAGATTGCACACGGCACCGCCAACTCGACCCGATTTGATGCTGTAGCGTGTGCACACGGTCTGGTGACTCGAAGACGGCGAGAGAGCACCCGGGGCATCACGTCCGCAGCACCGCGGCGACCAAGTCCATCGAGAGCGTCTGCTCAGGCACCTGTCTCGATAACATTCTTGGCTCCGGCAACCTGGAGTCACCCACCTGGAGCCAGGAAACGGATGGACCGCAATGGCAGGCGCCGCCTGGCTTGGTCCGTCAGTTTTTCGTAGTGCTCATCCCAAAGGTCAAAGAGCTTTTCCAGGCCGATCAGCGTAACGCGGCCAGTGCCAGTCGCCATCACGAGAAGAAACTTGCGCTTGGCGGCGTCAACACCCTCGGTGACTCGCCGAATGGCCTCGTTTTGATAGTCGCGGCCAGCGATGTCCGCGTTGATCGCGACGCCTTGCAGCGGTTGCGCGAACTTGCGCTGGTGATGCAGTCGCTCCAAGTCGTCCCGCGTGTAGAAGCCCGAAACCTTTCTAGGCGCATAGCGCTCACGATCCCAGAACTGGATCTCTTTGCCGTTCGTGAGGAAGATAAATGGGTCCTGGCCGAACTTCGCTTTGATGAGGTCGGCATAGTCTGCAGCCTGCCGCTTGCCTGCCAATTCGTCTCGCGACGTGCGCTTCGCTTCAACTACGGCTAGCGGCTTTCCGTCGCTACCAAGTAGCACGTAGTCCGCGAACTGCTGGGCGTTGTAACCCGCCTCATTTTCCTGCGCCGACAGAACGAATTCTTCGATCAGGCTTCGTCGCGACTTGTTCCAACCGGCGTGCGCTAACTGAGCGTCAACAAGTTGAGCGCGTGTGGTTGCCTCATTGGAATTCGGACTCGCCAAGTTGCTTCTCCCCTGCAGTCAGGTTGACGCCGGCCAGTGCCGAGCAAAGTCAAACGAAAGCTGGCGATGGTGCCGAATAGACAGCAGGTACACAGTGGCATTGACCTCCACGGCCGCGTACAGCATCAGGTAGTCACCATGCAGGTACTCGCGCAGAACGTTGGCCGAGCCTTCCGGCAGCGTGGCCAGTTGTGCCAGTGCCTCTGCCGATTGCGGCGGGTTGTCGAGGTAGCGCCGGCCAATGCGTGGGAATCGCGCCAGGTTGGGGATCACCGTGGCGCGCAGCTCGGCGAGCAGGTCGTCAAAGGCAAAGGCTGCGTCCGCCTCCGTCAGGAACGCCTCGATGGCATCCAGGCGTTTCAGGAAGCTCGCCGTCAGCTCGACCCGGTAGGCATCCTCAGCCACGCTTCTTGGCAGCCTTGAGGGTGGTAGCGCTGGCTCGGCGCTGTTGAATTTGGGCGAGGGCAGCATCCGCCGCGTAGGTACGGCCTGCCTCGATGTCGGCCAATCCACGCTTGGCATCGTCGATCAACAGGAGGTGGATGCGCTCGCGTTCCAGGCGGTGGTAGTAGTCCAGCCTGTCTGCGTCGATTAGCGCGACATAGCTCTCGCCGTTTTTGGTGATGATTTTCTCGGCACCGGCCTTCGCTTGGTCGGCGAGTTCGGAGAGGTTGGCGCGCGCCTGGGTGAATGGCACCACATCACTGGCTGAAAAGCCCATGGCTGGCTCCCTGGAGAGGGTGATGACAGAATTCTGTGCAGTCTATCTCACTACGGCTCGCGCAGCCAGGTCGGGCAGTCACCCCCAGGCCTGCGGTAGCGCCCCCGGTCCAGGCGCCACGCAACGTAACAACGCGCCGTGGTTCGCCCACGAGAAAGCCATCTTCAACGGAGACATCTCCTATGCGGCCCTGGCCTAAACAGTCGCCTGCTTTCCTATTCGATAACTGAGATGCTGAGATGGCCTATTACTCGGCCACCGCCGCATTGCGGCCGTAAACGGAACGCTGGCTCGAGCCAACCACTGACATGATCTCAATCCGTCTCGCGCCCTCACCCCCCACCCTCGCCCTCAACTGCCCACACCCCCCCTCCACATCCTGCCCTGCTGACCTTCTCAGCTTGGTCAGCACGCCGCGCCGGTGCAGCGCGCCGGCCATCGCCACCGCGCGCTCCCAGGCCGGGCGCCGGAAAGCCAGTCCGTCCACGGTGTTGTAGGGAATGAGGTTCATCACCGCGTAGCGGCCGGCCAGCAGGCGCACGATGCCGTCGAGCTCGTCGTCGCCGTCGTTCACGCCGTCGATCAGCGTCCACTGGTACTGCACCGGGTAGCCGGTGGCGCGGGCGTAGCGCTCGCCGTGGGCCACCAGGTCCTCGGGATCGATGCGCGGAGCGCGCGGCAGCAGTTGCGCGCGCAGCTCGGGCTTGGTGGTGTGCAGAGACAGCGCCAGGGCGGGCTTCACGGCACCTTGCGGCAGGCGCTCGAACACGCGCTCGTCGCCCACGGTGGAGAACACCAGGTTCTTGTGGCCCACGCCTCCGGCGGTGCCCAGCAGCTCGATGGCCTCGAGCACGTTGTCCAGGTTGTGCGCGGGCTCGCCCATGCCCATGAACACCACCTTCTTCACCGCGCGCTGGCGCCGTGCCAATGCCACCTGGGCCACGATCTCGGCGCTGCCCAGCTGGCGCAGCAGGCCGCCCTGGCCGGTCATGCAGAACACGCAACCCACCGCGCAGCCCACCTGGGTGGACACGCACAGGCCGTCGCGCGGCAGCAGCACGCTCTCCACCGTCTGGCCGTCGGCCAGCGCCACCAGCAGGCGGGCCGAGCCGTCTTCGGCCGGGTGCTCGGAGCGCAGTTGCGCCAGGCCCTGCAGCTCGGCCTCCAGCGCCGGCAGGGCCTCGCGCAGCGCGAGCGGCAGCACGTCTTCCCGCGCGCTGCGGCGCTGCTGCGG
>NZ_AZSN01000237.1:0-3878 GCF_000576225.1 Methylibium sp. T29-B
CCGCCAGGTGGAGCGGGCGGCGCGCGGCGGCGTCGTGCCGTTGCGCTGCGTCGATGGCGAGAAGTCGCGCCGCGGGTCGGGGGTGTCTCCGACGCGGGAGGGCGGGGCCACTCACGCTGCCGCGCGCTGTGGTGACCCGGTACGCCACTGCACCATCAGGCCGCTCCACTTCGCCCGCGCGGCCGCCAGGTGCCGGGCCTTCACGTGGCCGTAGCCGCGGATGTCCTCCGGGATCGCGGCGATCTCCACCGCCAGCGCCAGCCGCGGCGCGTCCAGCGTCGCCAGCAGCTCCTCGATGCAGGCGCGGTACTCGCCGACCAGCGCGCGCTCGGTGCGGCGCTCCTCGGTGCGGCCGAAGGGGTCGAGCGCCGTGCCGCGCAGGCCCTTGAGCCGCGCCAGCAGCCGGAAGGCCCCCAGCATCCACGGGCCATAGCGCCGCTTCAGCGGCTCGCCGCGCGCGTTCTTCTTCGCCAGCCCCGGCGGCGCGAGGTGGTAGCCCAGCTTCACCTCGCCGTCGAACTGCGCAGCGATCTTCGCGTGGAAGGCCGGGTCGGCGTGCAGGCGCGCCACCTCGTACTCGTCCTTGCAGGCCATCAGCTTGAACAGGTAGCGCGCCACCGTCTCGGAGAGCCGGGTCGACTGCAGCGGCGCCTCGGCGGCGCGCACCTTGTCGACGAAGGGCGGTAGGTCTGCGCGTAGGCCGCGTTCTGGTAGCCGGTGAGGAAGTCGGCGCGCGTGGCCAGCAGCTCGTCGAGCGCGGGCTTCTTCACGAAGGCGATCACCTGCGCCGTCGCGGTGAGGGCCTGCACCGCGGCGAGGTCGTGTGCCGCGCGCCGGCCCCAGGCGAAGGCGGCCCGGTTGCGCTCGACCTGCACGCCGTTGAGCTCGATGGCGCGCAGCAGCGCGGCCTCGCCCAGGGGCACCCAGCCCTTCTGCCAGGCGTAGCCCAGCATCAGCGGGTTGGTGTAGATCGCGTCGCCGAGCAGCGCGGTCGCCAGCCGGTCGGCGTCGAACCTGCCCACCTGCGCGGCGCCGCCGCAGGCCTGCTCGATCACCGCCTCGCAGCGGCCGCCCTGGAACTGCCAGTCGGGGTTGCCGACGAAGGCCGCGGTGGGCGCACCGTGGGTGTTCAGCGCCACGTGGGTGCGGCCCTCGCGCATCACCGCGAGCGTGTCCTTCTTGGCTGCGACGATGGGGTCGCAGGCGATCACCAGGTCGGCCTCGGCGGTGCCGACCCTGGTGCAGTAGAGGGCCTCGGGCCGGTTGGCGATCTGGATGTGGCTCCAGGTCGCGCCGCCCTTCTGCGCCAGGCCGGCGGCGTCCTGCGTGACGACGCCCTTGCCCTCGAGGTGGGCGGCCATGCCGAGCAGCTGGCCGATGGTGATGACGCCGGTGCCGCCGACGCCGGCGACCACGATGCCCCAGGCGCTGTCGGCCCGCGGCAGCACCGGGTCGGGCAACGGCGGTCCGCGGTGCGGGTCGTGCGCGGCGTCGCGCTGCGGCTTCTTCAGCGTGCCGCCGGTCACCGTCACGAAGCTCGGGCAGAAGCCCTTCAGGCAGGAGTAGTCCTTGTTGCAGCTGCTCTGGTTGATGCGGCGCTTGCGGCCGAACGGCGTCTCGACCGGCTCGACCGACAGGCAGTTGCTCTGCACCGAGCAGTCGCCGCAGCCCTCGCACACCAGCTCGTTGATCACCACCGTCTCGGCCGGCGTGGCCATCGTGCCGCGCTTGCGGCGGCGCCGCTTCTCGGTGGCGCAGGTCTGGTCGTAGATGAGGACGGTGCAGCCGGGAACTTCGCGCAGCTCGCGCTGTACCGCGTCGAGCTCGTCGCGGTGCTTCACCGTCACGCCGGGCGCGAGGCCGGTCACGCCGTCGTACTTGCGCGGCTCGTCGGTCACCACGACGATGCGCTTCGCGCCCTCGGCGTCGAGTTCGCGGGTCATCTCGGGCACACGCAGCGTACCGTCGACCGGCTGGCCGCCGGTCATCGCCACCGCGTCGTTGAACAGGATCTTGTAGGTGATGTTCACCTTCGCCGCGATGCTCTGGCGCACCGCCAGCAGGCCCGAGTGGTAATAGGTGCCGTCGCCGAGGTTGGCGAACACGTGGCGGTCGGTGGTGAACGGCGCCTGGCCGACCCAGCTCACGCCCTCGCCCCCCATCTGCGAGAAGGTGGTGGTGCTGCGGTCCATCCACACCGTCATGTAGTGGCAGCCGATGCCGGCCACCGCGCGCGAGCCCTCGGGCACGCGGGTGCTGGTGTTGTGCGGACAGCCGCTGCAGAACCACGGCGCGCGGTCGCCGGTGTCCTGCGTGCTCGCGGCCAGCGCGCGTTCCTTCGCGTCGATCAGCGCCAGCCGCGCCTCGACGTGGGCGCGTGTGTCGGTGTCCAGGCCGCCGAGCTTGAGCAGCCGCTTGCCGATCGCGCGGGCGATGATCGCCGGCGTCAGGTCGGCCTGGGCACGCAGCAGCCAGTTGCCGCTCGGGTTGGGCTGGCTCCATTCGCCGCCCGACAGGTCGCCCTCCGATTCGTCGAACTTGCCCAGCACGTTGGGCCGCACGTCGGGGCGCCAGTTGTAGAGCTCTTCCTTCAGCTGGTACTCGATGACCTGGCGCTTCTCCTCGATCACCAGGATCTCCTGCAGGCCGGTGGCGAACTCGCGCGTGATGGTGGCCTCCAGCGGCCACACCACGCCCACCTTGTGCAGCCGGATGCCGAGGCGGCGGCAGGCCGCGTCGTCCAGGCCCAGGTCGTGCAGCGCCTGGCGCGTGTCGTTGTAGGCCTTGCCGCTGGAGATCAGCCCGAGCCGCGCGTGCGGCGAGTCGATCACCGTGTGGTTGAGCCGGTTCGCGCGCACATAGGCCAGTGCCGCGTACCACTTGTGGTTCATCAGCCGCGCTTCCTGCTCCAGCGGCGCGTCGGGCCAGCGGATGTGCAGGCCGCCGGCGGGCATCGGGAAGTCCTCCGGCAGCACGATCTTCACGCGGTCGGGGTCGACCGAGATCGATGCGGACGACTCCACCACCTCCTGGATGGTCTTCATGCCCGCCCACACGCCGGAGAAGCGGCTCATCGCGAAGGCGTGCAGCCCCATGTCGAGGATCTCCTGCACGCTGGCCGGGAAGAACAGCGGCAGCCCGCAGGCCTTGAAGATGTGGTCGCTCTGGTGGGCCGCGGTGCTGCTCTTGGCGATGTGGTCGTCGCCGGCGATCGCGATCACGCCGCCGTGCTTCGCGGTGCCCGCCATGTTGGCGTGCTTGAACACGTCGGAGCAGCGGTCCACGCCCGGGCCCTTGCCGTACCAGATGCCGAACACGCCGTCGTGCTTGCGGCTCTGCGGGTAAAGATCGAGCTGCTGGGTGCCCCACACCGCGGTGGCGGCCAGCTCCTCGTTGACGCCCGGCTGGAACACCACCTGGTGGGCCGCGAGGTGCTTCTGCGCCTGCCACAGCGCCTGGTCGTAGCCGCCCAGCGGCGAGCCGCGGTAGCCGCTGATGAAACCTGCGGTGTCCAGCCCGGCGGTGGCATCGCGCTGCTGCTGCAGCATCGGCAGCCGCACCAGCGCCTGCACCCCGCTCATGAAGGCCTGCCCGGTCTCGAGGGCGTACTTGTCGTCGAGTGTGACCGTCTCGAGCGCGCGACGGATGGACTCGGGAAGGGGCGCATTCATGGCGGCGGAACTCCTGCGGCGGGCCTGCGGGCAGTGTAGGCAAAGCGTGCGGGGAAGTCTTTTCTTTGTGTGCCCGCTGGGGCATGCTTGGAGCAACGTTGTTGCTCAATTTGCGAGGAAAAAACGAATGGCATCGAAAAGCAGACTTCAGGGCAAACCCGAATCGCCCGGTCGCTGGCGCGGCCGGCCGCTGCGGAGGCCGCACCC
>NZ_AZSN01000238.1:0-3806 GCF_000576225.1 Methylibium sp. T29-B
CGACCGTGCGCGTGTCGTCGGCCGCCACCACCACCGCCGCCGCGCCGCTGGCCAGGGCGCGCCGCGCCACGTGCACCACCATCGGCAGGCCGGCGATGTCGGCCAGGGGCTTGTCCGGCAGCCGGCTCGAACCGAGCCGCGCCGGGATCAGGACCGTGAAGCTCATTCCGACAGGGGCGCGGCCTGCGAGGGCGACTCGTCCAGTGCGCGCGCCTCCGATTCGAGCATCACCGGAATGCCGTCGCGGATCGGGAACGCCAGCCGGTCGGCCGCGCAATGCAGCTCGTGGCTGGCGTGATCGTGCGTCAGCGGGCCCTTGCAGATCGGGCACACCAGCAGGTCCATCAATCGGGTGTCCATGCTCATCCTTCGCGGCGCGGTGACAGTGGGGCCAGTGCGGTGTCGAGTGCGGCGAAGAATGCCGGCTCGGGCGAGAAGTCTAGCGGCGCGACCCAGACCCGCGTGCCGGGCCGCTCGCGTCGGACGCGGTCGACCGGGAGCTTGGCGGCGTCCTTCTCGGTCACGATCACGTCGGCGGTCGCGGCCGGCCAGGGCAGGGCGTCGAACGCCGCGTGGTCGGGCAGGGCCTGCTCCTGCACGTCCAGGCCGGCGTGGCGCAGCTGTTCGAAGAAGCGCTGAGGCTGGGCGATGCCGGCGCAGGCGAGCACGGGCCTGCCGCGCAGCGAATCGAGCGTGGCGGCGGCAGCCGGCGTGCCCTGCCACCACGCCGCGAGCGCCACGGCGCCGGTCAGCGCGCGTCGCGTCGCGTAGCCGGGCAGCGGCGTGCTGGGCCGGTCGGCGTTGTAGAGCACCAGCGCGGTCCCGGCGCCGGTCGGCGTGTCGATCGGCTCGCGCAGCGGGCCCGCCGGCAGCAGCCAGCCGTTGCCGGCTCCCCGAGCATCGAACACCACGACTTCGACATCGCGCGCCAGGCGGCGGTGCTGCAAGCCGTCGTCGGCAACGATCACGTCGATCTCCGGCCGGGCCCGCAGCAGCGCGGCGGCCGCCGCCACGCGGTCGCGGCCGACCACCACCGGCGCGCCGCTGCGCAGGTGGATCAGCAGGGGTTCATCGCCCACGACATCGGCCGGCGTGTCGGCGGCGACCGCCTGCACGCCGAGGTCAGTGCGGCCGTGTCCGCGCGACACCACGCCGGGCTGCCAGCCTTGGCGGCGCAAATGGGCCAGCACGGCGATCACGGTGGGCGTCTTGCCGGCACCGCCGGCGATGCGGTTGCCGATCACCACGACCGGCCGGCCAACGCGCATGCTGCGGCCGGGGTCGAGCCGGTAGCGACGGTTGCGCAGCGCCACGGCCGCGCCGTACAGCGCCGCCAGCGGCCGCAGCGCCCAGGCCACCGGCCCGCGGCGCAGCCACTGCTGGGTCAGAGGCTTCGAGCGTGCGCGCCAGGGCACGCGGGGCCGGTCCGCATTCAACGCGGCTCGGCATCGGCGCCGTTGCGGCTGCCTTGGGTCGCGAACGTCAGCTGCTGCAGTCCCGCACGACGGGCCGCGTCCAGCACATTGATCACGCTCTGGTGGGCCGCACTCGCGTCGGCGGAGACGATCACCACCCGGTCGTTCTGGCCCGCGGCGGCGGCAGCCAGGGCGGCTGTCAGCGTGGCGAGGTCACGACCCGCGACCGCGTCGCGGTTGACCGTGTAGCGCCCGTCGCTCGCGACGCCGACGATGATCTCCTTCGGATAGTCGCGGGCGCGTTCCGAATCGGCCACCGGCAGGTTCACCTTCAACTCGGTGAACTTGGAGTAGGTGGTCGAGAGCATCAGGAAGATCAGGATCACCAGCAGCACGTCGATGAACGGGATCAGGTTGATCTCCGGCTCCTCGCTGCGGCGGTGGCGGAAGTTCATCGCCATGGTCGTCGGGCCCGGTGCCGCTGCTCAGTTCTGGCGCGAAGTGAAGCGCAGCAGGTGCGGCATGATGCGCTCGCTGGCCTGCTCGAGATCGATCGTGTACTCGTCGACTCGCCCGCGGAAGTAGCGGTAGAACATCAGCGACGGGATGGCCACCACCAGCCCGAAGGCCGTGTTGTAGAGCGCGATCGAGATGCCGTGCGCCAGTTGCTCCGGGTTGCCGCCGACGCCGGCGGTGGTGGCCGGGGCCTGCGAGCCGAAGATCTCGATCATGCCCACCACCGTGCCGAACAGCCCCAGCAGCGGCGCTGCCGAGGCGATCGTGCCCAGGGTGTTCAGGTAGCGCTCGAGACGGTGCACGGCGGCACGTCCGGCGGTCTCGAAGGCGATGCGCAGGCCGTCCTCTGTGATGCGCGGGTCGGCGATCACCGCGCGCAGGCCGCTGGCCAGCACGCTGCCCAGCACCGAGTTGGCCGACAGCTTGTTCACCACCTCGGGCGCCGGCAGGCTCTTGCTGGTGACGGAGATGACTTCATCGAGCAGTCGCTGCGGCACGACGCGCACGGTGCGCAGGCTGCTGAATCGCTCGATCACGAGCGCCAGCGCAACGATGGAACACAGGATCAGCGGCCAGATCGGCCAGCCCGCGGCTTGTATGATCGAAAACAACGAGGTTCTCCTGATTCGGGTCGCGGCGATTATGGCCCGGCCCAGGTGGTGCCTGCCGCGACAGCCCCTCGAGTTCGTTGCCGCATTCGTCCACCGTTGTTGTGGATAACTTTGTGGGCAACCACCTCGCCCCCCGCCTCAAACGCCCGCCAGTCAAGGCCGCGAACAGATTGCTCAAACAATGAGCACAAAAAAACTCTTTGGAATCAAAGGCTTGCACAACTTTGACAGGCTCATGACGGGGTCAGTGTGGTGCGCGGCCTTATTTGGCGCGGCTGTGGAGTTCCGGCCCCGCATTTCGAGGGGGCTCGGAGCGTATCGAGGCCGTTGCGATGGCCACGGCTGATCGCCCCGCGGCGCGTGGCGTGATGCCCGTGGAGGAGGGCGCAGGCCGTGCCATCGGGCCCCGGGTCTGGGAGGTCGCTGCGCTGGTGCATGCGGTCGCCGACACGCTGGCGGCGCGCTTCGCGTCCGTCGCCGTGCGCGGCGAGGTGTCCGGCTACACCCGAGCCGCCAGCGGCCATTGCTACTTCACGCTGAAGGACGCCGAAGGCACGGCCGCGCTGCGCTGCGCGATGTTCCGCCGTGCCGCGAGCCTGCTCGACTTCGCGCCCGAGGAGGGGCATCTCGTCGAGTTGCGCGGTCGTCTGGCGGTGTATGAGCCACGTGGCGAACTGCAGTTCGTCGTCGAATCGATGCAGCGTGCCGGCGCAGGCGCCCTCTACGAGCGCTTCCTGCGGCTCAAGGCCCAGCTCGAGGCCGAGGGCCTGTTCGACGCGACGCGCAAACGAACGATCGTCCGCCACCCTGCCTGCATCGGCGTGGTCACGTCGCTTGCGGCGGCGGCCCTGCACGACGTGCTGACCGCGTTGCAGCGCCGAGCGCCGCAGGTGCGCGTGATCGTCTACCCGAGCCCGGTGCAGGGCGCCGAGGCCCCGGCGGCGTTGGCCGCAGCGATCGAGACCGCCGGACGGCACGGCCGGGCCGACACGCTGATCGTCGCCCGGGGCGGTGGTTCGCTGGAAGACCTGTGGGCCTTCAACGAGGCGCTGGTGGTGCGTGCCGTCGCGGCCAGCCGCATCCCGGTGATCGCCGGCATCGGCCACGAAACCGACGTGAGCCTGGTCGACTTCGCCGCCGACCTGCGCGCACCGACGCCGACCGCTGCGGCCGAGCTGGCCGCCATGCCGCGCGAAGAGGCGCTGGCGGTGCTGCACGATCTGGAGCGGCGCGCCAGACGCGGCGTGGCGCTGCGCCTGGACGG
>NZ_AZSN01000239.1:0-3763 GCF_000576225.1 Methylibium sp. T29-B
GCTTGGGCTCCAGCCGCACCTGGCCGGCGCCGTCGACCAGCCGCACGTCGAGGTGGCGCGAGCCACCGGCGTCGCGCAGCGCGCGCACGGCGGCCACCAGTTGCTCGTCGTCGATGGTGTTCGCCGCGATCAGCAGCGCGCTCATCTCGGCCTGGGCCAGCGCGCCGGAGAGTTCGTCGCGCATGTCCTCGCGCGCCCGCCACAGCCCCACCAGCAGCGCGAGCAGCAGCGCCCCCAGCACCACCACCAGCGCGCCGCGCATCACCAGGCGCGGCAGCTCCAGCGGCGCCGGCGCGGCCGGTACGTCGGGAAGAACTCCCGGCGTACTGGCGGGAGGAAGCACCACAGAATCAGGACGAGTCATCACCAACGAAGCAGCAAGGAGAGAGCGACGATGCAGGCCCGGAGCGAGGCCCCACGCCCGGCGAGCGGCGTGCCGGGCGGCCGGCCCGTGATGCGCGCGATGCCGTCCGCCGATGTGCCGACGCAGTGTGCACGAGCGCGCGGCACTTGCATCGGTCGCCACGCCGCGCCGAGTGCTGGCGGATCGGCAGCGTTCGATCAATTCGTGACTGCGGCCACCGCCGGATCGGCGCTGCCGGCGGGGCGCCTCCGCCGCCTCACGCGGGCCGGGCTCCGGCCCCTGCACTGACGCCGTTTTCCCCGTGTCCCTCTGGGCAAGCCTGGCGTTGCCGCGCCTGATGGGCTTGCCTCTGCACCCCGCTCGATGCCTGCATCGGGCGGGGTATTTTTTAGGCCGCCGGGTTTGCGCGCGGAGGCGGGCAATCGGTTGTTTCCCCAGTGCTCACTCGTTCAACTCGGGAATTTCTCCCGAGCCGGGCAGCGGTACACCGTACGCACAATCCCGGGTCGTTGTTGTGATGACCCTATAACTACTATCAGGAGACTTGACGGTGACTCGCCCTCTCGAAACCCGGCCCGCGCGGCCCACGCGCCTGGCACGGCCGGACCGATCCACACCGTCGCCGATCACGCGCGCACTGGCCGCCCTCGGGTGGCTCGGCCTGCCGCTGATCGCCCTGCCCGGCACCGCCGCGGCCCAGGCCGCCACACAGCTCGAGCGGGTGGAGGTGATCGGCGTGTCGCCGCTGCCCGGCCAGGGCATCGACCGCAACATCCTTCCCTACTCCACCCAGGTGCTCAAGCGCGACGCCATCGACGGCGCGCAGGCCGTGAACCAGACCGACTACCTGAACCGCCGCGTGGTCGGCGTGCAGGTCAACGAGATCCAGGGCAGCCCCTTCCAGGGCGACCTCACCTACCGCGGCTTCCGCGCCTCGCCGCTGCTCGGCGCCGGCCAGGGCCTGTCGGTCTACCTCGACGGCGTGCGCATCAACGAGCCGTTCGGCGACGTGGTCAACTTCGACCTGATCCCCGAGTTCGCGATCAACACGCTGTCGTTGGTGCCCGGGGCCAACCCGGCCTTCGGCCTCAACTCGCTGGGCGGTGCGCTGGCCTACACCACGCACGACGGCCGCAGCGCGCCGGGCTTCCGCGCCGACCTGTCGGCCGGCAGCTTCGGCCGCAAGCGCGCGGACCTCAGCTATGGCCGCAGCGACGACAGCGGCTGGCACCAGTACGTGGCCGTCACCGGCTTCGACGAGGACGGCTGGCGCGACCACTCCGACGGCAAGCTCGGCCAGTTCTTCGGCAAGCTGGGGCACGACGACGGCACCACGAGCTGGAGCCTCGGCGCGCTGTACGCGCAAAGCAACCTGGTCGGCAACGGCCTGCTGCCGGCCTACACCATCGACGACGGCGCGCTGGTCAAGGACCTGTACTTCTCGCGCCGCGAGTCGGTCTACACCTTCCCCGACCAGACCCGCAACAAGCTGGGCCAGCTGAGCTTCAACGGCCAGCACGCGATCGACGCCAACAGCTCGCTGGCCGCGCTGCTGTACGTGCGCAAGAGCTCGCGCAGCACCATCAACGGCGACGAGGCCGAGGAAGAGCCGGACGATCCGGGCGATCCGAACGCCGCGTTCAACAACACCGCGACCACGCAGACCGGCTACGGCGCGGCGCTGAGCTATTCGCGCGTCAGCGGGGCGCACCAGTGCAGGTGGGTGCCAGCGTGGACCGCTCGCGCGTGGAGTACAGCCAGTACGAGCAGGAAGGCTTCTTCACCGACCGCCGCGGCGTGATCCCGGCGCCGGGCGAGGACCGCGAGCTGTCGGCCAACGTGGAAGGCAGATCCACCCACTATGGCGTGTACGCCACCGACACCTGGCAGGTCGCGCCGCGCACGCACGTGACGGGCACCGCGCGCTACAACCATTCGACCGTGAGCAACCAGCTCACCACGCGCGACGACGACACCGGCATCATCGAGGACAAGCCCAACGAGCGCTTCAGCTACAACAGCGTGAACCCGGCGCTGGGCATCGCGCACCGCCTCGGCGAAGCGGCCACCACGCCCACGCTGTTCGCCAACGTGGCGCGCAACACGCGCGTGCCCACCGTCATCGAACTCGGCTGCGCCGACCCCGACGAGCCCTGCCGCCTGCCGGCCGGGCTGCAGGCCGACCCCTACCTGAAGCAGGTGAAGTCGACCACGGTGGAGGCCGGCCTGCGCTGGCCGCTCGCGCCCGGCATGCGCTTCAACCTGGCGGCCTTCCGCACCGACAACAAGGACGACATCCTGTTCCGCAGCACCAGCGTGACCGGGCAGCTCGGCTACTTCGCCAACTTCCCGAAGACGCGCAACCAGGGCGTGGACACGGAGTTCGCGGTGACCCACGGCGCGTTCGACGTCGGCATCGGCTACAGCTTCCTGAAGGCCACCTACGAGGCCAACGGCGTGCTGCGCCAGGGCGAGCGCAACGTGACCATCACGCCGGGCACCCGCATCGCCGGGCTGCCGCGCCACACGCTGAAGCTGGCGGTGGACTGGCGCGTGGGCGACGGCCTCACGGTCGGCAGCGACCTGCAGGCGGTGACGAGCCGCGGCGTGTCGGGCAACGAGGACGGCCTGCTGGAGGACCCGGAGGTCGGCGAGGACCCCGAGTACAAGCGCGTGCGCCTGCCCGGCTACGCCATCGTGAACCTGCGCGCGAGCTGGAAGCCGAGCGCGCAGTGGGAGCTGTACGCGAACGTGAACAACGTCTTCGACCGCCGCCACGAGACCTTCGGTGCGCTGGCCGAGACCATGTTCGACGCCAGCGGCAACTACACCGGCGAGGAAGCCGACGCGCTGTTCGTGGCGCCGGGCACCCCGCGAGCCGTGTTCGTGGGCCTGCGCTACCGGTTCTGACCCCTCCGCGTTGAGCGGGCGCCCGAGCGGACCTCTCGGCACCCCACCCCGCCCCCGCTGGTGCCTGGCACCGCCGGGGGCTTTTTCATCGGGGAAGCGCGCTCGCCGGCCGGGCCGCAGCGTGACACACTGTCCGCGCTTTGGCACATCACGCCACACTGCGAACGGCCCGCGCCCCGGCGGCCCCGCCGCCAGCCACCGCGGCGGGCCGGGAACAGCGATTGCTCTGAACCCCGGCTCACGCCGAACCCGCCTGCCCCGATCCGATGCTCATGACCGCCCGTTCGACCCTGCGGCCCGCCACCGACAGCGCGGTGGTGGTGCGTGCGCCCGGCCGGCTGCACCTGGGCTTCCTCGACCCGTCGGCCACGCTCGGGCGGCGCTTCGGCAGCCTGGGGCTGGTGATCGACGACTTCGACACCGTGGTGGCGCTGCGCCGCGATGCGCGCAACCACGGCGAGGCCCTGCACGACGGCGCGGCCGCGCAGG
>NZ_AZSN01000240.1:0-3760 GCF_000576225.1 Methylibium sp. T29-B
AGGCGAAGGACGAAGCCGCGCCCGCCGCGCTGCCCGACGACCTGCTGCTGGCTGTTGCGACCACGGCACCCGCCGTGGCGGCGACCGGTGGCGACGCTGCACCGCCGACCTACCGCACCCGCATCCCGGCCGCGGCCAGGGTCGACTACCGCCTCAGCCGCGGCGCCATCACCGGCAGCGGCGAGATCGACTGGCGACCGCAGGGCAGCGGCTATGTGCTGCGGCTCGAGGGCCGGGTGCCGATCATCGGCACGCTGATCACGCAGACCAGCCGCGGCGGCTTCGACGCCGCCGGCCTGGCGCCGGAGCGCTACACCGACAAGCGGCTGCGGCGTGCCGAGCAGGCGGCCAGCTTCCAGCGCGGCGCCGGGGTGATCAGCTTCTCTGGGCAGAGCCCGGAGCAGCCGGTGACGCCCGGCGTGCAGGACCGCCTGAGCGTGATGCTGCAGCTCGCGGCCATCGCCAACGCCTGGAGCAAGCCGCCGCCGGCCGGCGAGCACTTCCTGATCCGGGTGGTCGGGGCGCGTGGCGATGCCCACGTCTGGTCGCTGCGCTTCGAGGGCCTGCAGTCGGTCGACACGCCGGCCGGCAGCGTGCGTGCACTGCGCTTCCTGCGCGAGCCCGAGGGCCCGCAGGACACCCGCGCCGAGTTCTGGCTCGACCCGGCCCGCCAGTACCTGCCGGTGCGCGCCCGCCTCACCGACGGCAGCAGCGACGCGTTTGAACTGCTGCGGGTGAACTGAGTCGAACCCTGCAGGCGATGGGGTTCCTGGCTTGAAATTTGCGTCAGCCCCATCACCTGGCCCTCAAAGGGGAAGTCCATGCAGATGCTCTACAACTCCGACAGTTTCGCCGTGGTGCAGTTCGAGGTGGCGTCCGAGGAACCGGACGTCCGCGAAGGCGTGCCCGGGCTGACGCGGGGCGGCTACGAGATCGTCGACAAGTTCGCGCGCAAGGAGATCTTCATCGAGGGCGCCCTGGCCGCGAGCTTCCGCGAGGGCGTGGACGCGCTGATCGAGACCTCGCCGTCCGAAGAGGAGATCGACGCCTATGTCAGTCGCTACGCGGCGCTGATGCAGCAGCCGCTGGTGCTGCACTGACGGCGGGCGCCTCCGGAGGCACGGCGGCTTCGGCGTCGGTCGCAGCGAGCGGTTCCTTCGCGGGCGCCGCGCTCTGCGGCTCGGCCGCCGCCGCCTGCACCACCAGGTGCACGAACTGCAGCTTCGCCACCACCGGCCGTGGCAGCACGAAGGGGTAGAAGTCGTGCTGGCCCATGCTGCGCGACAGCTCGTTGAGCACGCTGGTCAGGGCCACCCATTCGTTGACGAAGCCCAGGAAGTGGGCGGCGCCGGGATCGTCGGGGCGCCACAGCACGTCGGCTCCGAAGGGCTCGATCTCGATCGCCACCGTGCGGGCGTCGAGGCCGAAGCTGAGCGCGGTGTCGTGCGTGTCGACCATGTGCAGGTAGTGCGCCCAGGTCTCCGCCCAGTCCTCCCACGGGTGCGTGCTGGCATAGCTGCTCACGTGGCGCTGCGCCCAGTCGGGCGCCGGCCCGTTGGCGTAGTGGCGCTGCAGCGCCGCGGCGTAGTCGTCGCGCTCGTCGCCGAACAGCTCGCGGTAGCCGTCCAGCCAGGGTGTGCCGTCCACCAGCCGGTCCCAGTAGTAGTGGCCCACCTCGTGGCGGAAGTGCCCCAGCAGCGTGCGGTAGGGCTCGCGCATCGCGGCGCGGATGCGTTCACGCACCGCGTCGTCGGCCTCGTCGAGATTCAGCGTGATCAGGCCGCTGGCATGCCCCGTCATCACCGCGGGCGCGCCGGGCAGCGGCGCCAGCACGTCGAACATCAGGCCGCGTTCGGCGTCCCGGTCGTCGCCGGCCACGCGCGACGCGACCGGCAGGCCCAGCGAGATCAGCTGCGACACCAGGCGCCGCCGGGCCAGCTCGATGCGGCGCCACAGCTCGGCATGGTCGGGTTGCGTCAGGTCGGGAATGGTGCGGTTGAGCCGGCAGGCCTGGCACAGCGGCTGGAAGCGGCCGTCCGCCGAGGCCGGCACCAGCCAGTTGCAGCCGGCGATGGTGTCGAAGTTGCCGCAGCGCCGGTACAGCGTCTGCGCGTCGCCCTCCACGTGCCAGGTGGTCTCCTCGGGGCCCGGATCGAGGGCCAGCACCTGCCCGCGCCGCGGCTCGTAGCCCAGCGCGGCGCCGCAGCCGTGGCACAGGCTGTTGCGGAAGAACACCGGCCGGCCGCAGCGGCAGCGGTAGCTGCGCGGCACGCGCGGCGTCGGCAGGCCGGCGTCGGTCGGGTTCGTCGGCAGATCGGCAAGATCGGTCATCAGGGGCTCCGCGGCCGTGGGGGCGCCGCTGCGAACGAGTGTGTCATGCAGCGGCCGTTCCGTTGCCGGTTGTGCAAGGCCTTGCACACCGAAGCGATCTGTTGCACGGCGGCCCACGCACGGCCGCGGCCGTGGCCGCGCAGGCGATAGAAGCCGATACTGTCCGTCCGCGTCTCCACTCCCTCTTCTTCACGCATCCCATGTGCCAGCTGCTCGGCATGAACGGCAACACGCCGACCGACATCGTGTTCAGCTTCACCGGCTTCGCGACGCGCGCGGTCGAGCTCAAGGACGGCTTCGGCATCGCCTTCTTCGAGGGCCCCGGCGTGCGCTGCTTCGTCGACCACCACAGCGCCAACGATTCGCCGGTGGCCGAGATGGTGCGGCGCTACCCGATCCGCAGCCGGCACGTCATCTCGCACATCCGCAAGGCCACGCAGGGCGGCGTGGCGCTGCAGAACACCCATCCCTTCGTGCGCGAGCTGTGGGGCCGCTACTGGGTGTTCGCCCACAACGGCGACCTGAAGGACTTCCACCCCAAGCTGCACGCCGCCTTCCATCCGGTCGGCGACACCGACAGCGAGCGCGCCTTCTGCTGGCTGCTGCAGGAGCTGGCGAAGAACCACGCGTCGGTGCCGAGCGTGCGCGACCTGACCGAGACGCTGCGCGAGCTGGCGCCGCCGGTGGCCCGCCACGGCAGCTTCAACTTCCTGCTCAGCAACGGCGACGCGCTGTGGGCGCACGGCGCCACGCGGCTGCACTGGCTGGTGCGCCAGCACCCGTTCCGCCACGCGCGGCTGCAGGACCAGGATCTGACGGTGAACTTCGCCGAGCACACCACGCCGAACGACCGCGTCGCGGTCATCGTCACCGAACCGCTGACGGCCGACGAGGACTGGCAGGCCTTCGCACCCGGCGAACTGCGGGTGTTCCAGGACGGGCAGGCGCTCGACGCCTGAACCGGCACGCCACGCGATGGACCTGCTGATCAACGGCCACTTCGTGCCGCTGCCCGACGAGGCCGTCGACCCGGCGATGCCGCTGCTGTGGGTGCTGCGCGACGTGCTGCAGCTCACCGGCAGCAAATACGGCTGCGGCATTGGGGCCTGCGGCGCCTGCACCGTGCGGCTCGACGGCGTGCCTGCGCGCTCCTGCGTCACGCCGCTGTCCGCGGTCGGCGGCAGGGCGGTGCAGACCATCGAGGGCCTGGGCAGCGCCGAGCGGCCGCATGCGCTCCAGCGCGCCTGGGTGCTGCACCAGGTGCCGCAGTGCGGCTACTGCCAGAGCGGCCTGCTGATGGCCGCCGCGGCGCTGCTCGAACGCCAGCCGCGGCCGAGCGATGCCGACATCGACGCGGCCCTCACCAACCTCTGCCGCTGCGGCACCTACCCGCGCGTGCGTGCCGCCATCCACACGGCCGCGGCGGCAC
>NZ_AZSN01000241.1:0-3736 GCF_000576225.1 Methylibium sp. T29-B
CCGCAAGGCAACGTGGTCTGCCTCGGCGGCGACGTGCACCGCCACGTGGCCGCGCGCCTGCGCGCCGACGTCGGCGACCCGCGCTCGCCGGTGGTCGCCAGCGAGTTCGCCACCAGCTCGCTCACCTCGCGCGGGCTGTCCGACACCGCGACCGCGCTGATGCGCAGCAGCAATCCCGACCTGCTGCATGCACGCAGCGACGAGCGCGGCTACGTGTTGCTCGACCTCACGCCGCAGCGTCTGCACGCCGAGCTGCGCGCCACCGCCTTCCCGGTGGTGGCCGATGCGCGAGTCCACACCCAGGCCGCCTTCGTCGTCGAGGCGGGCCGCGCCGGACCGCAACGCGACGCCTGATCGCACCGCAGGGCGACGCCGTCGCCTCACCCGGTGGCAATGGGTCGTTTAAGCCCCGCAATTCCGGCGCTCGCCGGAACGGCATCCGCGCAGACTGCGTGCATGGACCTGTCCCTGTGGTGGAAACGATGGTTGCTGCGCTGGCACCTGCCTCGCGCCGAGCCGCATGTCGTCCGCCCGCCGGCCGACCCGGCCGATTGCGGCACCGCCTGGGGGCTGGACCTCACGCTGCCGCCGGCGGCCTTCGACAAGCAGGCCGGCACCCGCCGACCGTCCCGCTAGCTCAGACGAAGCCCAGGTTGCGCGCGCTGCCGAAGTTGGCCAGGTTCGGCAGCACGGTGTCGAGCTGGCCGTCGGTGGCGTCGAACCACTTCAGCAGCGTGGCGGCGTACTGGTCGACCGAGGTGGTCGGGATCCAGCGGCCCTGCAGCTCCCAGCTGTCCTGGCCCACGTCGTCGGGGCCCCCCAGGGCCAGCGTCGGGTAGCTGCCGTAGGTGGCATGGCCGCGCACCGCGCCGCCGAGCACCAGGTGATGGTTGCCCCAGGCGTGATCGGTGCCGAGGCTGTTGTTCGGCTTGAAGGTGCGGCCGAAGTCGCTCTGCGTGAAGGTGGTCACCTGGGCGCCCATGCCGAGGTTGTTCATGGCCGCGTTGAAGGCGGCCAGCGCGTCGGCCAGCGCCTTCATCAGGCGGGCGTGGTCGCCGCTCAGCGGGTCGCCGCCGACGATCTGGTTGCCGTGGGTGTCGAAGCCGCCGAGCTGTGCGAAGAAGATCTGCCGGTTGCCCTGCACCGTGGCGTTCGCCTCGATCAGCTTGGCCACCTGGTAGAGCTGCTGCGCCAGACCGCCCGTGACGCGTCCGTTGGCGATCACCGGCGCGAAGCCCGCGTCGATCGCCGTCGAACCGCCGCCGGGTTGTGCCGCGACGATGCTCCCGAGCCGCGCCGACACCGCGAAGGCGTCGCGCTGCTGGCGCGCGTAACTGCCGGCCAGGTCGCTGTCCAGCGCATCCACGGCGGTGGGCGCGTAGAGGGCGTCGAGTGCGGCCTTGCGCGCCGCGTTCGGCGCCCATTGCAGGTCGCTCGGCTGCAGGCCGTTGGCGCCGAAGGTGGCGCCGGGGCCCGGCAGGACCAGCGGGCCCTGCAGCGCCGACAGCCCGAAGCGGCCGTTGCCGCCGACCGAGATCACCGGGTTGGCCGTGGCCAGCGCGTCGGCGGCGCGGCCGCCCCAGCCGGTGCGCGTCAGTGCGTCGCCGGTGCCGGTCTCCCACAGGATCTGCTGGTCGGAATGCGAGAACAGGCTGTCGGGTAGCGAGGGCGAGCTGTCGGGCAGCGCGCGGAACTGCGCCTTGGTCAGCGGCTGCACCAGCGGTCCGACGTTGAACACCGGCGCCAGCTGGCCGGCCGCCCAGGCCGGGGCCAGGGCCGTCATCGCCGGGTGCAGGCCGTAGTCGCTGCCGCTCAGGCCGACCAGGCTGCCACGCGGCAGCGCCAGGCCGGCACGCACCGCGCTGTACTGGCCGTGGCGAGTCGCATCGCTCGGCACCACCATGTTCAGCCCGTCGTTGCCGCCGTACAGGAACACGCAGACCAGGGCCTTGTAGTCGGCCGCGAAGGCCGGCCGCGTGGCCGTCAGCAGGTTGACCAGCGAACCGGCGCCGAACGCGCCGGCCACGCCGAGCATCGAGCGCTGCAGCCAGCGGCGGCGCGCCATCGAGATCGTGGGGTGGTTTGCCATCGAGAGTCTCCGAAGCGAGGCCCGGGCGCCGTCAGCGCTGCACCTGGTAGTTCGGCGAGCCGAACACCAGGTAGGCGGCCTGGCGCACGCGGTTGGTCGCCCAGTTCTGCGCGTCGTTCTGGGCGGTGTAGGCCTCGACCGCCGCGATCACCTGCGTGCGTGTGGCGCTCGGCAGCCGTGCCCCCAGCGCGAGCGTCGACAGGCGGTCGACCAGCTTCGCGGCGTCGGCCGCGTCGGCGGTGTAGGGCTGCAGGTCGACGCGCGTGCCAGCGCGCCGGGCACGTCGGCACTGGCCGCCGAGCCGCCCCACCAGAGCAGGTAGGTCAGGTAGTTCAGCCGCTCCAGCGAGGTGTTGGCGTTGTGGATGCCGAACTCCGGCGCCTTCAGGCCGGCCACGCCGGGCAGCGGGTAGTCGGGCGGAAAGTAGTTGAACACCGAGGGCGGGCGGAACACGTGCTGGCGCATCGTCTCGCCCCACCACCAGCCCAGTGCGTCGCCATCGGTGCGGCCGCCCAGCGCGCGCAGCACGCCGGTGAAGTGCAGCACCGGCTCGCGCAACTTGCCGGCGCTGCGGGTCGGGATCTCGCTGCGCGCCTCGGCGTCCAGCAGCACCGCGGCCACGGTGGCGGCGAGGTCGCCGCGCTGACCGCTGCCGAAGCCCTGGTGGCGACCGGCATTGAAGGCCGCCGCGACGCGGCCCACGTAGGCCGCCGACGGGTTGCTGGCGACCAGCTGCTGGATCAGCTGGCGCCCGATGAACGGCGCCATGTTCGGATGCTGCATCAGGCTGTCGAGCACCGCCTCGAGCGCCTGGTCGGCGCTGCTGCCGGCCGGCACGGTGATGCCCGACAGCAGCGGGCGTTCCAGCGTGTCGTGGTACTGCGCCACCGGCACCATGTCGCCGGCGTAGTAGCGGCAATGGGTGCTCTGCGGCCAGCAGCCCCAGGCGGTGCTGCCGCCGGCCGGGTAGGTCCAGCCGGTCAGTGCATAGGCGTAGTGGCGCACCGTCTCGTTGCCGTAGGTCGGCGAGCAGGCGCCTCCCTTGAGCGTGCCGTTGGCGTTGAGTTCGCAGGTGCCGATCGAGAACAGCTGCAGCAGCTCGCGCGCGAAGTTCTCGTTCGGTGCTGCCTTGTCGTTGTTGGCGTTGTTCAGGTAGTCGCCCATCAGCGGCGACAGCGCCACCTTCTTCAGCACCTGCCGGTAGTTGCCGAAGGCGTTGTCGAGCAGGGTGTTGTAGTAGTAGCGCATCCCGTAGGTCCCCTCGACCTCCAGGTTCGACACCACCACGATCTTCTGCAGCGCGAAGGCCACCCGCTGGCGCAACTGGTCGGCGCCGCCGACCGCGTTGCGGTAGAAGTCCCACAGCAGCGGCTGGCTCGAGAAGTTGTCGCGCCAGCAGGTGGCGCTGCGGCCGTCGCAGTAGTTGCCGCTGCCGGTCCACTGGTGCACGTCGCCGTTGCCACCGCGGGTGTAGCGCGCGCTGGCGGTGGTCATCTGCGCGGCGAGCCAGGCGCTCGGGCCGCGGGTGCGGATGTCGGCCACCAGTGCCTCGGTCGGCCCGAAGCTGGCCTGGTGTGCGAGACGGGTCGCGTCGAGCGTGGTGGTGGGTGTGCCGCCCGGCGCTCCGGAGGACGGCGGCACGGGCGG
>NZ_AZSN01000242.1:0-3726 GCF_000576225.1 Methylibium sp. T29-B
CCTTAACGGAAAGCTGATTCCATTCAGCTCTTGGCCAACAAAGGTCGGCCCAAAAGGCAATGCCAGCCTGCAGTCACTGCTCTTCTCGCTTGATCCCTGGGCAATCATCGACCAGACCATCAAGACTTCATGCCCTTCGGCAGCACGCCCCGAAGCCCTCGCGTGCATGAATCAAGCGCGCGACTTCTTCGAAGGTGCTGTAGACACACAGCGTGTGTCAGCCCGCCCGCTGGCGCTTTACTACTGCTTCATGAACCTCGTGAAGGCGTTCTGTCTCACTCGCGGAACGCGGCCAACGTTCAACAAAGCTCAGCACGGACTCTCCGAGATGCTCCGCGCACCAGGCAACCGTGAGCTTGCTGATGCCTTCCTGCGGGCGTTCGTAAGCCCCAATGGCAGCGGAGACCTGCAGAACTTTTCCGAGTTCATGCTGGCTCTGGCTGGCGCTGGGCTAGCTGCCAATCAGGACTACGACGTACCCGTGCTCCTACCGCAAATCCTTCCAGGTCACAGATTGTGGTCTTCGGCGGCAAACAAGAAGGAACGCTTCATCGCGGTCCACGATATCCGCCCCTACCTCAACAAGGCCACGCGGGAACTTTGGCTGAACCTCTATTTCGTCTCAGACGACCTCTCCCGAATCGGCGTAACCATCACACGATTCCTTGCCGAGTCGAAACTTGGACCGGCGTTCATACAAGTCACCTGCGACGAAACCGATAGTGCTTTGCGCGAGCTGATCTGCTTCCAGCAAGTCGCACCGATCGTTTGCCCGAACACGAAGTACGCAAACTCACTTCAGTCGCTCTTCGATTCGATTCGGGGTTTGCTCTGGGCGACCGTCTCAACGGTTCCCCCATATCGCAGGCACTACGTCTACCTGCGACCGGCTGCAGAGGACACACAGACCTTACATCAGCTGCTCTCCATCTACATCCTCTCGTACTACTTGGGCTCAATAACGCGCTATCGCCCGCACCACTTCCCCGCTATCAACGATGGTGCCTTTGGCCCTCGCATTCAGGACTTCATCTCTGGTCAGGCGCAACAGTTCTTGTATCTCTTGGCCTCCGAGTTCGCTCGCCGCGAGATCGCCAAGCCCTCAATCCTCTAGCCGCGATGCCGCCTAACTTGTCGGTCAACCGGACCCGCTACGGCAGCCGTCGTAAGGCCGGGCTGCGGCGCTTCGCACTATCCTCGCATCCCAGTCTTACGCCGTCCGCCTCCGCGGTCCGGTTACCTTAACGTTAGGCGTCACACAACACCCGCCCTGCCAATGCCCAGCAAGCCCGAACAATCCCTGCCGCTTAGTCGCCGAGTTCTCTACGGGATCACGAACTGGGCCTTGCTGGTTGCGGGTCTCGCGAACCTTGCTGCCGGAACCTTCGCCGCGTTCAGCGATAGTCCAGCTGTTGCCGCAACATCACTAACCGCTGGCCTGGTACTTCTGTTCGCGGCAACGGTGGACCGCTTCGAGTCATTCAAGGGTCTTGGCATCGAAGCCAAGACCCGACAACTAGACGAGAAGATCAATCAAGCTGACGAGGCTCTGAAGCGTCTCCGACAGATGACTGAGCTCACAGGTACTGCGCTGATTGACTTGAACTGCAAAATGGGTCGCTTCGACTCAGCGCCAAGTCCGCGTGAGTTCTTCGCTCTGGCAGATCGAATCAGAGAGCTCATGCGCAGCTTAGGGTCGACCGAACAGGCGATCTCACTGGCTCTGGCACCCTGGGCCAAAACTCTGTGCTTTGATATCGCCCGTGCGAAGGCTGACCCATTGAACAGGGTCATTCGCCTGAAGATGGAAGCGCTAGAGCGTGAGCGCCAAGCGATACCCCAGCCGATGCACACTGATGATCCAACACTGCTACGCGTCAATCAACAGATGCGCGCGTTGTCGGAGTTCCAGACTTCTCGCCTTCGGAGCCTCCACAAACTTGCTTTGGAGGACTTCCCAGACAAGTTTATGGCCTTGTTTACCGACGTTCCGATGACTGAAGATGTGGAACTCATCCCTTTACGTCAAGAGGCCAGTCGCTTTGCTGGCGGCATGCTCTCCCTGGTGAAGTCGCGCGAGCTCGCTGATCGCGAGTTGTGGATCGAGGCGTTGAATGCGGCGCGAGAGCAGTGACGCCTAATCCCTCGCTCGAGCGGACTGGCCCCAGCAAGCCGGGTCATGCAGCTCATGTCAAACGTTAGGCGTCGCAAGCACCCTCCATGCGCACGTTCCGGAACACGATATTCCCCGATCTGAAATGCCCGGACCATGGCGTCTATGACGTCTGGCCATGTCCGTGGCCTTCCTGCAAGAACGGCATACCTGAAGACTCATTCCAGGTTGACCCACTCGTGGAGGGCGAAGAGCCTGAGGTCTATTCGCGAAGGGAATGGAGGACTGTTGCGCGAGAGCCCTACTACAGTTGGGACGGGACCAAACTACCGAACTGGTTCACCGTCCAGAAGGTGGCCTGGAACGAGGCGCGGCGGCTTGGTATGGTCGACTCTGCTCAACCCGAACTCATCTACCACTACACCGGGGTCGAAGCGTTCTTTGGAATCGTGCAGAGCGGAAATCTGTGGCTATCCGACTACTCGTACCTGAACGATACGCGCGAACTGTCGCACGGCGCCGACCTGATCGCTGAGGTCGCCACGGAGTTTCTGTCGCAGGAGTCGCGCCCGAAGGCAGGCGAGTTGCTGCAGCATTGGATCAAAGCTCTAGCCGCGCCAGTTCACCGGGTCTGTGTCGCATCATTCTCAGCGGCAGGGGACAGCTTGAGTCAATGGAGGGCCTACGGCCCGATTGCGATCGGCTTTGAGCCTCGCGATGTTTCTCTACATGCGTACAGGGCGAATCTTCGTCCCGTTGAGTATCTGAGAGAGCGCCAACGTGCCTTGGTCGAGGTTCACCTTCACCACACCAGGGAAGCGTACCTACGTGATCTGCACGAAGGGCGTCTTGAGCGAATCGAGGACGCGTACTACAAGATCGACCGCCTAATCGAATTGATCGCATTCTTCAAGGATCCGGCATTTGAGCAGGAGCAGGAGTACCGGCTAGCCTTCATCGAGCACCCAGACTTGATGCCTTCCCTCGGCCACAAGAGCTCGGCCAAGCGTTTTAGGGTCGGTCGCGGGCGGATCATTCCGTACGTACTTTCTAACGAACTTGAGCCGGTTCTGCCCGACGGCCGAGCCCTTGCACTTAGGGAGGTGGTTCTGGGGCCGGAGGCCGATGCAACTCTGGAACGCGGCATTCGCGAGTTCTTGGCCGAGTCCAATATGAGTGAAGTGAAGGTAAAACTGTCCCGCGTGCCCTACCGGACATGACTGCACCTCAACTGCGCGAGGCGCCGCCTAACCCCTCGCTCGAGAGCGGACTGTCCACGGCAGGCCGCCTGGCCCACGAAGCGCCCACTGTGTATGTTGAGCTTCGCCGGCCAGGCGTCCTGCCGCGGCCAGCCGCTCAGCTCGAACGTTAGGCATCAGAAACACCGTCGCTCGGCGTCCCAGCAAGTAATGACGTATTGATGGATTGCCCCAAACTCCTCCGCACGCTGATCGTCGGAGACGACCCACGGCTACTTGCCCAAGTATCTTGTCTACTGGCGAGGAGACGCCACTACCTCCCGGTGATCGATGGCCCGCGGATGACTCGGCCGGACTACCTCACCGAGGTCACGATTCGCGGAAACGCCGCTGCTTGTTGACGCCGACCGAAAA
>NZ_AZSN01000243.1:0-3705 GCF_000576225.1 Methylibium sp. T29-B
GCGCGGTCCGGCCGCGCCGCGCTGCGGGCGGGCGGCGCGGCCTCACGTCGCGGCCCTGGTGGCCTTGGGCGAAACGCGGCCTCACGTTGGCCTTCTTCGCGTTCGTCACCTACCTGCTGGTGACCCAGGCCCGCACGGTGGAATGGACCGAGGTGACGGCGTCGGTGAAGAAACTGCCTGCCGCGAGCCTGTGGGCCGCCGCCGCGCTGGCCGCGGCCAGCTATGCGCTCTACAGCTGCTTCGACCTGCTGGGCCGCCACAGCACCGGCCACCCGCTCGGGCCGCGCACGGTGATGGGCGTCAACTTCGTCAGCTACGCCTTCAACCTGAACCTGGGCTCGCTGGTCGGCGGCGTGGCCTTCCGCTACCGGCTGTACGCACGGCTGGGGCTGGACAACGAGGTGATCACGCGCGTGCTGTCGATCAGCATGCTGACCAACTGGCTCGGCTACCTGCTGCTCGCCGGCACGGTGTTCCTGCTGTGGCCGCTGGCGCCGCCGCCCGACTGGAAGCTCGATGGTCGGGCCTTGCAGGTGCTGGGTGGGGTGCTGCTGGCGGCAGCCGTCGCCTACGTGGCGCTGTGCGCCTTCTCGCCGCAGCGCAGCTGGACGCTGCGCGGCCACCGGCTCGATCTGCCCTCCGGCCGCTTCGCGCTGCTGCAGCTGGCGATGTCCAGCGCCAACTGGCTGCTGATGGCCACGCTGGTGTTCGTGCTGCTGCAGCAGCGCATCGACTTCCCCACCGTGCTGGGCGTGCTGCTGGTGGCCGCGATCGCCGGCGTGATCACCCACGTGCCGGCCGGCCTGGGCGTGCTGGAGGCGGTGTTCGTGGCGCTGCTGTCGCACGAGCTGCCGAAGCACGAACTGCTCGGCGCGTTGCTGGCCTACCGGGCGCTCTACTACCTGGGCCCGTTGGCGGTGGCGACGCTGGCCTACCTGGCGATGGAACTGAAGGCGCGCCGTCTGGCGGCGCCCGCGCGCGGCTGACGGCCCGTAGGCACCCACCCGACCGAGCGCCGGGCCGCCCCAAGCCGGCCGGGCGCCCCCTCGGGGGCAGGCTGCGGTACGCCGCAGCCGGGGGCCCACATCAAAGTCGCCCCGCGCAGTTCGGCGCGCCGCAGCGACAGCGCAGACGGCCTTCGTGGTGGCTCTCGCCGTAGTCGACGCAGAGCTCCTCACCGACCGCGATGTCGCGCATGGCGTAGAACTCCACGCGCCCCTGGCGGATGCGCAGCGACGCGTTGGGCGCGCAGGAGTGGTTGGTGAAGCGCAGCGGATCGGCCGACTGCGAGGCGTCGATCGCCCGCCGCTCGGACACCTCGACGATCATGATGCGGGCCTGGCCCCTGGCGCGGCGGCGCGCCTCGCGCACGCTGATCGATTCGCCGCGGATCTCGCCGATCTTGCGGCGCGCCGGAATGGCCTCGGCGGCGAACGCGCCCTGGCCGTCGATCCGACTGGGCCGCACGCTGACGGCGAACTTCTGCGGATCGGCCGGCACGCCCTTGGCGCGCGGCGGGACGGCGCGGGCTTCGGCGGCGGGGACGTTCGCGCTGATGCGTGGCATGGATCGATTGTCGCGTCAAGTCAGCGCGCTTCCAAAGCGCGCGTCGGATGTCACGTTCGCAGGCGGCAGGGTGGAGAACTGACCCGGCGAAGGCCCGCTTTTCCCCTTCATGTCCGGGGTGCGCGGCCGATAAGCTTCGTACCAGTCCCATCGACGTCAGCACACACCATGAGCTACGCACACACCAACACTGCCCACCGTTCTTCGTCGCTGCACGCCCTGCGCAGCCGCGATGCGATCGAATGGGAGGAACTGCCCTCGTTCGCCGATTCGCTGACCCAGCGCCTCGTCGTGCTCGGCCAGCGCCCGCTGGGCGAACGCATCGAGGCGGCTTCGCCGGCCTGGGTCGAGACCATGGCGGCCGACCTCGACCTGCTGCCGCCGTCGGAGCCGTTCCGCGAAGCCTTCCAGGGCCTGCACACCCGCGAGGTGCACGAGCCCGAGGTGTTCCGCCTGTTCTTCGGCGACTGATCGACCCCGGCGCGTGGCGCGGCGCCTGCCGCCGTGCCCCGCCCCGTGTCGGAAGACGCCGACACGCGCTCGCGCCGCCGCCCGACGGACGCGACACCACCCCCCTCCTATCCTTGCCTCATGACGCGCGCACGCGCGGCCGACGCATTCGCGCCCCGGCCCGTGCGCAGGGAGCCGCTCATGCTGCGCAAGATCCTCATGTTCACCGTGACCTCCGGCCTGGCCATGCAACTGGTTCGCAACCTGTCGCGTCGCAAGGCGCAGCGTGAAGCGCTGCTCGATCGGGAGGCGGTCCGCACCTGGGAAGAGGAAGGCGGCGCCGTGAAGCCGGCCGATCCTCCAGCCCGGCCCTCGCCCCGCGCCACCACGCATTGAGTCGCCGCGGTGAAGCTGCCGCGCTGGGACCGCGTGGCGGTTCGCGCCTGGACGCTGTGGGCCGAGCAGCGCATCGGCCGCACCGCCGCCGCGCTGGCGTTCTACACGCTGTTCTCGCTCGCGCCGATCCTCGTGATCGCCACCGCTGTGGCCGGCGCGGTGTGGGGGCGCGAGGCGGTGCAAGGGGACCTGGTGACGCAGCTGTCGCGCGTGGTCGGCACCGAGGGCGGCCGGCTGCTGCAGGAGATGATCGCCAACGCCTACCGCTCGACCCGCGGCGCTTGGGCCACGCTGGCGGCCGTCGGCGCCACGCTGTTCGGCGCCAGTGCGGTGTTCGCCGAGTTGCGCGCCGCCTTCGAGCAGCTGTGGCGCCGTGACGGCGCGCCCGATCTGCCGCTCGGCCGGCTGCTGGCAGCGCTGGTGTCGGCCCGGCTGCGTGGCGTGGCGGTGGTGATCGGCATCGGCTTCGTGCTGCTCGCGTCGCTGGTGGTGAACTCGCTGCTCGTCTCGCTGGGCGGTGCCTTCACGCCGATGCTGGCCGGCGGGTTGCTGCAGGCCGGTTGGTTGCTGGTGCTGCCGTGGCTGGTGTCCTTCGCCGTCACGGTGACGATGGTCGCACTGCTGCTGCGCGTGATGCTGCCGGTGCGGTTGCCGCGTCGGCAGCTCGGCGGCGTGGCGGTCTTCGGCGCGCTCGCCTTCGAGGCGGCCAAGGGCCTGGTCAGCGTCTACCTCGGCCACAGCGCGGTGGTGTCGACCTTCGGCGCCGCCGGTTCGGTGGCGATCCTGCTGGTGTGGCTCTACGTCGTGGCCTGCGTCGTGCTGCTGTGCGCCGTGCTGCTGCGCGCGATGTCGCACGACGCCACGCCGAAGTTCGACGGCGCCGGCGGGCCGTGACGGCAACGGCTCAGCGCGTCGCCAGCTCGCCGATCGCCCGGGCGATGTCGCCCGACACGGCCGCCAGTGCCTCCACGTGCGCGGCGGCCAGCGCGTCGTAGCTCGCGTCGACGGGCACCGCGCGGCCGTGGCTGCGTCCGGAGCGCAGCTGGCCGTCGGCCACGCGCCGCACGGTCCACAGCAGCTCGTCGTCGACCGCGACGCCGCGTGTCGCGTCGAGGCGCTGCACGTTCAGCGTGACGCGGAAGGCCGCGTCGGCCACCGCCACCTGCGGGTAGGCATAGACGAGCGGCGTGCCGAGCGCGGCGGCGAGCTGCTCGGCGACCACGCGCCCGAGCGCGAAGCGCAGCGGCTCGGCCCAGCGGTGCGCCTCCGAGACCTCGACGCGCTGCCGGCGGC
>NZ_AZSN01000244.1:0-3678 GCF_000576225.1 Methylibium sp. T29-B
CAGAGCGCCTGCAGCTCCGCGGATTCGAGGGCGCCAGCCCGCGCCAGCTCGCCCAGCAGCTGGCGCCGCAGCGCGCCATCCGGCAGCGCCGACCACAGCGGCTTGGCGTTGGCAAGCATGCGCGCGCGCCCTTCGGCGCTGTCGAGATCGCAGCCCTCGCGGGCCACCTCGAGCAGCTGGCGCGACAGCGGCACCGCCTGCTCGACGCAGGCTTCGAAGGCGGCGGTGCCGTGCGCACGCACGAACGAATCAGGGTCGTGCTCTGCCGGCAGGAACAGGAACTTCATGCTGCGCGTGTCGCTGGCGTGCGGCAGCGCCGCCTCCAGAGCGCGGCCGGCGGCACGGCGGCCGGCCGCATCGCCGTCGAAGCTGAAGACGATGCGGTCGGTGAATCGCAGCAGTTTGTGCACATGCTCGGCGGTGCAGGCGGTGCCAAGCGTTGCCACGGCGTTCGGAAATCCGAGCTGGGCGAGGGCCACCACGTCCATGTAGCCCTCGACCACCAGCGCATAGCCGCGCTCGCGCAGCGCCTGGCGGGCCTCGTGCAGGCCGTAGAGTTCGCGACCCTTGACGAACACCGGGGTCTCCGGAGAGTTGAGGTACTTCGGCTCGCCGGCGTCGAGCACGCGACCGCCGAAGCCGATCACTTCGCCCTGCACCGAGCGGATCGGGAACATGATGCGGTCGCGGAAGCGGTCGTAGCGCTTCTGCTCCGGCCCTTCGTCGCCCTGCACGATTACCAGACCCGATTCGGCGAGCAACGGGTCGTCGTAGCGCGGGAACACGCTGGCGAGGCCTCGCCAGCCTTCGGGCGCGTAGCCCATGCCGAAGCGTGCCGCGATCTCGCCGGTCAGTCCGCGGCCCTTGAGATAGTTCACCGCGCGCGGGCTGCCCCTGAGCTGCTTGCGCCAGTGCTCGCCGGCCTTCGCCAGCACCTCGCTCAGCGTGGCCTGGCGCTCCTTCGCTGCCCTGGCGCGCTCGCGCTCCTCGGGCGAGCTGTCTTCCTGAGGCACGGTCATGCCCAGGCGCTGCGCGAGGTCGCGCACCGCCTCGGGGAAGTCGAGCCCGACATGCTCGGTCAGAAAGCGCAGCGCATGGCCCTGGGCACCGCAGCCGAAGCAGTGATAGAACTGCTTGGCCGGGATCACGTAGAAGCTCGGCGTCTTCTCGCCGTGGAAGGGGCACAGGCCCTTGAAGTCCTTGCCGGCGCGCTTGAGCTCGACGTGCGGACCGATGACCTCGACGATGTCGGCGCGGGCGAGCAGTTCGTCGATGAAAGCCTGGGGGATCACGCGCGAAGTCTAGGGCCTGGTCGGGCCAGCGGGCGGTTCGCGCCCGGGCGCGCCCACTTTCATTTCGGCGCCAGCCGGATCGCCCCGTCCAGGCGGATGACCTCGCCGTTGAGCATCTCGTTGGTGAGGATCTGCTGCACCAACTTGGCGTAGTCTGCGGGCGTGCCCAGACGCGAGGGGAAGGGCACACCGGCGGCCAGTGCGTCCTGCACCTCCTGCGGCATCGCGAACAGCATCGGCGTGCCGAAGATGCCCGGGGCGATCGTCATGTTGCGGATGCCGCTGCGGGCCAGGTCGCGCGCGATCGGCAGCGTCATCCCGACCACGCCACCCTTGCTGGCGGCATATGCCGCCTGGCCGATCTGGCCGTCGTAGGCCGCCACCGAGGCCGTCGAGATGAGGACGCCGCGCTCGCCGGTGGCTTCGGGGGCGTTGCGGCTCATCGCCTCGGCGGCGAGCCGGATCATGTTGAACGTGCCGACCAGGTTGACCGTGACCACCTTGCTGAACACGGCCAGCGGGTGGGCGCCGTCCTTGCCCACCGTCTTGACGGCGGGCGCGATGCCGGCGCAGTTCACCAGCCCATCAGCTTGCCCAGCGAGACCGCCTTCGCCACCACCGCCTGGCCGTCGGCCTCGTTGGCGACGTCGCACTTGACGAAGGCGCCGCCGATGTCTCGCGCCACCGCCTCACCGGCCTCGGCCTGCAAGTCGGCCACCACGACGATGCCGCCTTCGCGGGCCAGCATGCGCGCGGTGCCTTCGCCCAGGCCCGAGGCGCCGCCGGTGACGATATAGACCTTGCCTGCGATATCCATGCGGAGCTCCGGTGGTGAATGGGTGGAGGGAGGAAAGAAAAAGGGCCGCTGCTGCGGCCCCGGTACAAAAAGGAAAAGAGGAAGGAGGAAGAGGCCGCGAGCCGCCCGTCGACCGGCCTCAGGCCAGGGCCGCCAGAGCCCGCGTCGTGATCTCGTCGACGCTGCCGGTGCCGGCGATCTTGCGGTACTTCGGGGCTGCCGCATCGCCGGTCGCGGCCCAGGCGGCGTAGTAGTCGACCAGCGGCCGGGTCTGGCTCTGGTAGACCTGCAGACGCTTGAGCACGGTGGCTTCCTTGTCGTCGTCGCGCTGGATCAGCGGTTCGCCTGTCACGTCGTCGACGCCGGCCACCTTGGGCGGGTTGAACTTGACGTGGTAGGTGCGGCCCGAGGCCACGTGCACGCGGCGACCGCTCATGCGTTCGATGATGGCCTCGTCGGGCACGTCGATCTCCAGCACGAGGTCGAGCTTCACGCCCGCGGCCTTCATCGCGTCAGCCTGCGGGATCGTGCGCGGGAAGCCGTCGAACAGGAAGCCGTTGGCGCAGTCCGGCTGCGTGATGCGTTCCTTGACGAGGCCGATGATGATGTCGTCGCTGACGAGGCCGCCGCTGTCCATCACCTTCTTGGCCTCCAGCCCCAGCGGGGTCCCAGCCTTGACGGCGGCGCGCAGCATGTCGCCGGTCGAGATCTGCGGGATTCCGAACTTCTGGCAGATGAAGGTGGCTTGGGTGCCCTTGCCAGCGCCGGGTGCGCCCAACAGGATCAGTTTCATCGCGGGTCCTCGTGGTTTCTTGTCGGTTCGCACGCCGTGGCACCCGGAGGCGGCACGCGGCTTGTCTCGCAGCTGCTCGACCGTGAAGGAGCGTTGCCTGCAGGGTCAAAATGAGAATACCACGCAGCCTTTCGTCAACCTGACTCGCGCGGCGGTTCTTGCCCCGTATCGTGGAGCAGGGCGCGCACGCGTGCCAGGTCGTCGGGCGTGTCGACGCCCGGGCCGGGACGCAGCGGACTCACGTGCACCGCGATGCGCTCGCCGTGCCAGAGCACGCGCAGCTGTTCGAGCGATTCGATCGTCTCGATCGGGCTCGGCGCCAGCGTCGGGTAGCGGCGCAGGAAGCCGGCCCGGTAGGCATACAGACCGATGTGCCGCAGCGGCGGCGGATCGCTCAGCGCTGTTGCCTGGCGCAGCCCAGCGGCGTAGCATCGCGCCACCAGGGCATCGGCGCCCGCGAAAAGCTCAATGCCCGGCCCAGCGCGTCGCACACCACCTTCACGACGTTCGGGTTCTCGAACTCCGCCACGGTGTCGATCGCGTGGGCGGCCGTGCCCATCACGCATTCGGGGCGCTCGGCCAGCAGGCGTGCGCAGGCGTCGATCAGCGCCGGATCGATCAGCGGCTCGTCGCCCTGCACGTTGACGACGATTTCGCTGTCCGGCAGTGCGAGCAGGTCGCACGCCTCGGCGAGGCGGTCGCTGCCGGTTGCATGGTCGCGGCGCGTCAGCAGCGCCCGCACGCCATGGCGCGCACAGGCCTCGACCGTGCGCGTGTCGTCGGCCGCCACCACCACC
>NZ_AZSN01000245.1:0-3668 GCF_000576225.1 Methylibium sp. T29-B
CTGGTGCAGCTGACCGCGTGCTGTTCGCGCCGCCGCGGCCGCAGACCGTGGCCGCCGCGCTGCCGCGGCCGGCCGGGCCCGCGTGGCAGGTGCAGTGGATTGCGTCGCACGACAGCGAACAGCGCGAGTCGCTGGTGCAGCTGGTGGAGATGATGAGCCTGCTGGCCGGCTGCGGCCTGCTGATGCTGGGGGTGATGCACTGGCGCGTGCGGCGCTCGTTCCGTGCGCTGGCGCCGCTGCTGTCGGCCATCGAGCAGGTGGAGCGGCAGGACCTGGGGGAGGTGCGCGCGCTGCCGGCCATGCCGATCCGCGAGCTGGACGTGATAGCCCATGCGCTGCGCCACCTGGCCGGCGCGCTGGAAGAGGCCGAGGCGCGCCGCCGCGTGCTGGGCGCGCAGGTGCTCACGCTGCAGGAAGACGAGCGCAACCACCTGGCGCGCGAGCTGCACGACGAACTGGGCCAGCACCTCACCGCACTGCGCGTGGACGCCAGCTGGCTGCAGCGCCGGCTGGCCCACGAGCCCGAACTCGCGGCGGTGGTGGCCGGCATGAGCGAGCACTGCTCGCGCATCCAGAGCGAGGTGAGGGCGCTGCTGACGCGCCTGCGCCCGCTGGGCACCGCGGAGTCCGCGCAAGCCGACGGCGGCGAGAGCGTGGAACGCCTGCGCGCGCTGCTGGAAACGCTGGTGCAGGCCTGGGTGCAGTCGCCGGGCCGCAGCACGCGCTACACGCTGGCCTTCGACAGCGTGGGGCTGGGCGACAGCGACCGCCTGCCGCGCGAACTGGTGCTCACCGTCTACCGCATCAGCCAGGAGGCGCTGACCAACGTGGCCCGCCACGCCCACGCGAGCGAGGCGCGGCTCAGCGTGCGCATCACCCGCGAGCCGGGCGCGGCCACGGCGCTGCTGGACTGGGCGGTGCAAGACGACGGCTGTGGGCTCGACGACGCCGGCGCCTGGCAGCGCGGCAACGGCCTGGCCGGCGTGAAGGACCGCGTGTGGTCGGCCGGCGGCGACCTGGAATGGCAGCCCGCACCGGCATCGGCGGCGGGCACCGGGCGCCCCGGATTGAAGCTGCATGCACGGCTGCCCTTCGCCGTGATCGACAACCGCAGCAACAACGACAACGACAACGTCAACAACAACAGCACTCGTAGCAGCAGCACGACCGCTGCCGAACAGGAGAACATTTCGTGAGCGTGAGCCCATTGCCCGGTCCCTTGCGTGTGGCGCTGGCCGACGACCACGCGGTCGTGCGCGCCGGCTACCGCCGCCTGCTGGAGCTGGAGGCCGACATCGCCGTGGTGGCGGAGTACGGCGACGCCGAGTCGGCCTACAGCGCGCTGGCCGGCAGCAGCGGCGACGACATCGACCTGCTGGTGCTCGACCTTTCCATGCCCGGCCGCAGCGGGCTGGAGCTGCTGCGCCGCCTGGCGCAGCGGCGGCCCGAGTTGTCCGTGCTGGTGTTCACCATGCACGACAGCGCGGCCATGCTCGACCAGTGCCTGCGCGCCGGCGCGGCCGGCTTCGTGACCAAGAGTAGCGCGCCCGAGGTGCTGGTGACCGCGGTGCGCCAGGCCGCGCGCGGCGAGATCGCCCTGTCACCCGACGTGGCTGCGCTCGCGGCCCGCGCCGAGGGCGGCCCGCCGCACACCCGGCTGTCGAGCCGCGAGTTCGACATCCTGCAGCAGCTGCTGGCCGGCCGCGGCGTGGAAGAGATCGCACAGACCTGCGCCTCAGCACCAAGACCGTGGCCAACTACCAGACGCGCATTCGGCAGGCGCTGGGGGTGGGGAGTGCGGTGGAGTTGTTGAACTACGCGCGGGAGCATGGGGTTGGGCGGGCCGGGGGGTTTAGCGGGCTGTTGGCGTCCGCGGAGGAGGTCGGCTGATTTGGGACGCATAACGCACCTGCGTTTGACCGAAAGGGCAGGGCCTTTCTGCTATGAAGCGGCAGGCTTTTTCTCGGGGGAAGGGATTGCGTCAGATCAACGGCGCCAGTACGGTCGCGCATGTCTAAATCTAGTTCAGCTGACGGTCGCCGCTGCGCCGAAGACAACCTGCGTTCAAAGCGAAAGCAGGTGGACGGTATGAAATGCGAGAAGTTTGCTAGCTTGCGCTGCGCTGCGAGCAGGCCGCACAAGCTTGCTTGAGCGGACATGCACACAGCGCAGCGTGAGCCAACAGCAGACAAGCCGCATCGCGCAGCCAGCCGAGCATTAGAGGAATAGTTGATTCATGCCCCGCGTCGATGCACCCGAACCTGTCGTTCGAGCGGACGACCCGCTGCGCGGGCGTCGCTCAACTATTTAGTTAGGCCCCTGAAACCCACTGTGTGCCATGTCTACTAGCCTCATGATCGACAACTGGACCCTTCAAGATGTGGAGGGCCTCCTGTCGAACGGGATCGGAGTCGACACAGTTGGTGAGATTCTCATCTCGCAGGATCGGCAGAGTCATTCGTTCAAGGACTTGCCAGAAGGTGTTTTGCAGATTGACGCTTTGCTGACGCTACTGACCAACTTGATCTGCTTCGATCATTTGACGGTCGACTCCAGATTTCTGTACACCTGGCACCAAGACCACGCTCAACTGCTACCCCTTGCCAATCTTGGCGTCGTAGTGCCGCAGGACTACGGAAACTTCGGCGACGATCTCAACCTGCTTCGAGAGGCAATCGTCGGTGAACTGTGCGTCACACCGACTCTGAAAAGCGAGATCACCGCCATTCAAGCCGCGTGGCGGCATGACAAGTCCCAAATCAATCCGCATTTGTCCGCCCTTCTTTGGGGTGGCGCAGGGATACTGGCGCGAAGTCACCTAAGCAAGACACCGTACTTTGGCCATCCCTTCAGGAGACGCCTACTCCAAGAAACAAAGCTGTTTCCGAGGCAACCCAGCGCGGTCGAATCAGTCACGACGTTCATCCAGGACGAGCGAACACGGATGTTTCGCTTCCGAGGGCTGGCTCTGTCCGGCTCAGTAGCTCATGTGTCAATGCCTCCCTTGGCTATCAGGCGATCGAAAGCGCCGACAACATCGAACAACTGCTGCCCGCTGCGCTCAATCTTCGTGACCAAAACGCCGAACTGAGAACTTGGATCTCGGAGTACCAAGACGCGCTTGATGAAGAAGACGAACGTCGACAGCTGAAGTACGAGAACGTTCTCAGGGATATTTCGCGGGCGCTGCAGGCGCAGTACGGAGCAAATGAGGCTGGGGGGCACCGGGGTGTCGATCAGCACAGCATTCTTTAAGCTGGATCTGCCAAAGTCACTACTAGACAGAGTCAGGAACAGCTTTGGCGTAAGGTCGACGCTCTGCAACTTGGTACTGGCGCCAAGAGGCGCGAAGGCATTGGAGAAGCTTCTTGCGATGCTTGGCGAGGGCAAGTCACTTCTCGGAAGAGATGTACTCCAGGGTCTACAAGCAAGGTACTCCGTCAACCCGGCGGCAGGGGCCTAACCCTTCGCTCGAGCGGACCTCCACCTGCTTGGCGCTTGGCCCGCGAGCCGGTGTGGTTCATCATCCGTCCCGCGGGCCAAGCGCCAACCCGGCGGGGTCCGCTCAGCTCAAACGTTACGCGGCACAAGCCACTTTCATTCCGTCGAAGGGTCGAAGCTCATGGTTCTCCCCGCAGCGCGAGTAGGTCAACGACTTCGAGTTAAGG
>NZ_AZSN01000246.1:0-3631 GCF_000576225.1 Methylibium sp. T29-B
GCCCACCGTGATCGCGGTGCTGGCGGCCTGGGTGCTCGGCAAGGCGCTGGTCGGCATCGGCACCGGCTGGGCCGCACGGCGCGATGCCGGTCCGGCCGTGCCGCAGCGCGGCGTGCTGCGCGATCGGTGGCGCTTCGTCGCGACGATCGGCGCGACCAACCTGGTCAGCCTGCTGAACTACCGCGCCACGCTGTTCCTGCTGGAGCGCCACGGCGGGCTCGCCGAGACGGGCGTCTACTCGGTGGCGGTGCAGGTGGCCGAGCTGCTGTGGCTGCTGTCGTCGGCGGTCACCGTGTCGGCCTACCACCGCATCGGCGCGCCCGACGCGCAGCAGGCCGCGTGGACTACCTTGCGCGCGGTGCAGGTGAACCTGCTCGCGACGCTGCTGGCGGCGCCGCTGCTGTACGCGGGTGCCGCGTTCGCGCTGCCGGCCGTCCTGGGCCCGGCCTACGCCGGCGCGGTGCTGCCGCTGGCGCTGCTGCTGCCGGGCATCGCGGGCTACGCCGCGGCGTCCAGCCTGTCGGCCTACTACACCAACCACCGCGGTCGGCCGCAGTGGTCGGCCGGCATCGCCGGCCTGTCGCTCGTGCTCACACTGGCCATCGCGGCCTGGAGCATCCCCCGCTACGGCGCAGCGGGCGCGGCGCTCGCGACCTCGCTGGCCTACGGCGTGGCGATCGCGGTCGCGCTGGCGCTGTTTCTTCGCGATACCAAGTTGCCCTGGACGGCCTTGTTCAGCGGCCGGCGCGCGCCACAATCCGGGCCGGCATGAACGGCTTGAAGCGACCCCTGATCGGACTCTGGCAGCGCCTCGTCGCGCCCCGCATGGTCTATGGCGTGCGCAGTGCCGACGGCGGATGGCGACCCCACAGCCGCATCGGCAGCCACACCCACGTGGAGGCCCGCGAGCGGCTCGTGCTGGGCGACCACGTGTTCATCGGCCAGTTCAACTTCATCGACGCCTCGGGCGGCCTGCGCATCGACGAGGGCTGCCAGATCACGAACTTCGTCTCGGTGTTGACGCATTCCAGCCACCTGGCGCTGCGCCTGGAGCGCGAGCGCTACTGGGGCCACGCGGCGCCGGCCGGCCTGCAGCGCGCGCCGGTGGCGCTGGGCGCCTGGAGCTTCATCGGACCGCACAGCGTGATCGCACCCGGCAGCACGCTCGGCCGTGGCGTGCTGGTCAAGGCCGGCAGCTACGTGAGCGGCGACGTGCCGGCCTTCGCCATCGTCGAGGGCCAGCCGGCGAGGGTGGTGGGCGACACGCGCGAACTCGACCGGGCGTGGATCGAGCAGCACGAGGCCAGCTACGGCGAGCCGGCGCGCCTCGCCTACGAGGCCTGGGCGAACGGGGAGGACGCGTGAAGCAAGGCCCGACCCTCACGGAGGGGCGCTCGCCGTCCGTGGCGAGCGGGGTGTCGTCATGAACCGGATTTTGTTCTTCGCCGACGCGAGCAACCTGCACACGCAGCGCTGGGTGCGCGAGATCGCCGACCGCGGCTACGACTGCGTGGTGCTCACCCGTCGCCCGGCCGAGGTGCCGGGCGCGAGCGACGTGATCGCGGTGCGCCCCGGGAGCGACGGCGCCGGCTGGTTCCTCGCGCTGCCCGAGGTGCAGCGCCTGGCGCGCCGGCTCTCGCCGCAGTGGTTGCACGGCCACTACGTCACGTCCTACGGGCTGTGGGCGGCGGCTTGCTCGCTGGGCGCGCAGGTGCCGCGGGTGCTGACGGCCTGGGGCTCCGACATCCTGGTCACGCCGCGCGCCCCGGGGCTGCGCGGCGGCGCGATGGCGGCGTTGGTGGGCTGGTCGCTCCGGCGCGCGCGGCTCATCACCGCCGACTCGCAGGACATGCTGGCCGAGATCCGCCGCTACGGCGTGACGGGGCGCTGCGAAGAGGTGCTGTGGGGCGCCGACACCGACCGCTTCCGTCCCGGCAAACCGGCCGCCGACTTCGAGATCGCCAGCCTGCGCAATTGGGAGGCCAACTACAACATCGACACCGTGCTGCGCGCCTTCGCGCGGCTGCGCGCGGTGCGTCCGCAGGCCAACGCCACGCTGCACCTGCTCGGCGGCGGGCCCGACGAGGCGGCGCTGAAGGCGCTGGCCGCGAGCTGGCGCTGCCGGCGGAATCGGTACGCTTCCTGGGGCGAGCGGGTGAGGCGGCCTTGATCACGACGCTGCAACGCTCGCGCGTGTCGCTCAGCGTGCCGAGCAGCGATGCGACCTCGGTCTCGCTGCTGGAGTCGATGGCCTGCGGCCTGCCGGTGGTGGCGAGCGACCTGCCCGCCAACCGGCAGTGGATCCGCGGCGACACCGACCTGCTGGTGCCGGCGCGCGACGCGAGCGCGCTCGCCGCGGTCCTGCTGCGGCTGCACGACGAGCCGGAGTTCGCGCGCGGCGAAGGCCTGCACAACCGCGCGCTGGCGGTGGAGCGCGCCTCGCGCCGGTGCAGATGGACCGCATGGCGGCGCTCTACGAATCGCTGCGCCCGCGGGTGGCGGTACCCGCCGCGTGAGCCGGATGAACCGAGAGGCCTTGCCATGACCCAACGCCGCATCAGCGTGATCGCCCCCTGCCGCAACGAGCAGGCGCATGTGGCGGCCTTCTGCGACGCGGTGGCGGCGCAGGAGCTGCCGGAGGGCGTGGCGCTCGAGGTGCTGGTGGCCGACGGCATGAGCGACGACGGCACGCGCGAACTGCTGGCACAGCGCTGTGCGGCCGACCCGCGCTTCGCGATGATCGACAACCCGCGGCGCATCGTCTCGAGCGGGCTGAACCGCTGCATCGAGCGCGCGCGTGGCGAGGTCATCGTCCGCATGGACCTCCACACCCGGTACGAAAGCGACTACATCGTCGAGTGCCTGGCCGCGCTGGAGCGCACCGGCGCGGCCAATGTCGGCGGGCCGTGGCGTGCCGAAGGCGAGGGCGCCACCCAGGAGGCCATCGCCGCGGCCTTCCAGTCGCGCTGGGTCACGGGCGGCGCGCGTTCGCGCGCGCTCGACCACGAGGGGCCGGTCGACACCGTCTACCTCGGTTGCTGGCCGCGTGCCACCTTCGACCGCTACGGCCTGTTCGACGAGGACCTGGTGCGCAACCAGGACGACGAGCACAACCTGCGTCTCACGCGCCGCGGTGCGGTGGTCTGGCAGAGCGCGCGCATCGTTTCGGTCTACCGCCCGCGCGAGACGCTGGCCCAGCTGTTCCGGCAGCAACTGCAGTACGGCTACTGGAAGCCCTTCGTGATGCGCAAACACGGGCAGGCGGCAGCACTGCGCCAGCTGGCACCGGGCGCCTTCGTCGCGGCGCTGGCGCTGTCGCTGCTGCTCGGCCTAATGTGGCCGGCCGCAGGCCGCGGCGCCGTGCTGCTGGGCAACCTGTACGGCGTGTACGTGCTGGCCGCGTCGCTGGCCATCGCGCGCGACGAGGGCTACGAGCTGCTGCTGCGCCTGCCGCTGGTGATCGTGAGCTACCACGCCGGCTACGGCCTCGGCACCTTGTGCGGCTGGTTCGACGTGCTGCGCGGCCGCTCGCCGTCGCCCGCCTTCGGCACGCTGACCCGATGAGCGGGCCGGCCGCGCAAGACGAGGAGGCCCGCGCGGTCGCCGAGCGCTATGCGCGCCGCGACGTGCA